>JBCBCO010000007.1:0-40913 GCA_038630445.1 Pseudomonadota bacterium
CATTGGCGTATCTGACAAAGCAATCAATGCTTTTGTATCGATTGGGCGATGATCCTTATGCCAAACCCAGACACAGCTGGTCGGGCGGGCATTTTTGGTGAATGGGGTGCCAAAGAATGGACGCTGTTCATAGTGTTGAAGCCATGCTGGCCCTGCATCTTGTTCGCCCATTTCACTTAATGAACTCGGCTCAGGCGCATCAGGAAGTATCTTTTCAAAGCTATCTTCATCAGGGCTTCGCTTACGACCCATGACAATATCAAAAGCCACAAGGACCTCGTCAGGCGCTTCTTCACTGAAGAACTCTGCACGCCAGAAATCTGACTGTGCACGTCGCGCCAACAAATTGGTTTTGACTTCGATCGTTCCCGCTTTGATGGCCTTAGGGAATATAGCGTTTAAACTAAGGAGTTCACCGCGGCAGTCAGCGTGTGAGCGAATTGCGGAAAACGCTGTAGCTGCAGCCCAGCCGCCAAATGCACTATTGAAATTCCACCACGTCTCATCGACCTCTCGGCGATAACGATTCGCATCAATGCTTGTGAGTTCGGTGGCGTTGTCTAAGGAGTATATCATAGCAACCAATACGCTTTATAGCCCCAAACGGATGTGGGTTTTGAAGGATCAAATCTACTGACAGAAATCAGAGGCTCAATCATATCTAGTCTTTGGTGTAACTTCGCATTCACGATGAAATATGTAAGCTAAACTGAACGATCAACCGAGACTATCGAAACCAACGCACCCCTAATCCTCAAATCCCCGAAACACCGCTGCTTCATCCACAGACTTCCGCGTTGAGACCACCGCGTTCGCCGGGAAGCTGTCGTCCGGCCAGCCCATGGCGACGCAGGTTTGGATGACTTGATCGTCCGGGATGCCCGCCTGCTCTCTAACAACCGGGCTTTGCATGATGCCTTGGGAGTTGATCACGCAGCCGAGGCCCTTTGACCAGGCTGTGTTGACGATGCAGTTCACCACGCCGCCGCAATCGAAGGGTGGAATATCGCCACCCGCGAGCGCCTTATCATAGGTCACGACGATACAGACTGGGGCGTCGAACTGGCGAAAGCCGCGCAAGACCCAGTCCATGCGCTTTTCCTTGTCATGGCGCTCGATCCCCATGGCTTCGAACAATTGCACGGCGATGCCGATCTGACGCTCGCGGTGAACCCCTTCATAGGCCGGGCCCATGCGGAACTCGCGGCTGTCGGGTACGCCCGCCAGATTGCGCTCGACATTGCCTTTGCGGATCGCATCGAGCACCTCACCCGTGCAGACATAGAAATTCCAGGGCTGTGAGTTCAGCGAGGTTGGCGCGCGCATGGCCGTTTCTAGGATTTCGCGGATCAGGTCTTTCGGCACGGGCTTGTCGAGATAGCCCCGAATGCTGCGCCGTGTTTTGACGACCTCTGAATACTCCATGCTATCCTCCAAAGTGTTATGTGCAGTTTAGCTAAAGCGCTTTCCCTTACGGCGTCCAAGCGCTGACTTGACCAAACTGCTGCCGCGCTTTCAAAAGAGCGCATGGACAGACTTATTCCACTGGCTGAGAAAATTGGTGAGCGCTTGTTGGACCGTGGTGAGACGCTCGGTATTTCGGAAAGTTCTTCCGGCGGGCTGATTTCCGCAGCGCTGTTATCTGTGGCAGGCGCTTCGCGTTGGTATCGTGGGGCGGGCGTGATTTATACGCCGAACGGGTTCTATGGCCTGATGGGGTTGAAGCGCGAAGATATTGAGGGCATGCGCTCCTCAACCGAGCCTTATGCGGCTTTTATGGCGGGCCATATTCGGAAAAAGTTACGGACCAATTGGGGGTTGAGTGAGACAGGTGCCGCTGGGCCGGGCGGTAATCCCTATGGCGACGCAGCGGGGCATACATGCACGGCTGTGGTCGGTGCTGAGGTCAGCTCGACCCGTACGCTGGAAACAGGTTTAAGTGATCGGCGCGAGAATATGGTTCTGTTCGCCGAAGCTGGGTTAAATCACGTGATTGATATTTTAGGATAACGTAAAGGCCAATGGCTAAAAGCCCGAGCTGATTTTAGCTGCCAGCATTGTCCATGGCGCCGCCAACTTTGTTGGCAACACCGTCCCACTTATCCTTCGTTGAGTCACCTGTTGTGGCAAGAGCACCGACCAAAGCAATCGTCATCAAAGCGAGGATCAAACCATACTCAACGGCCGTTGCACCGCTTTCATTGGATAGAAAGCTGGATACGGAGCGGCTTTTAGACTTTGGCATGGGGTTTCCGCTTTATCAGTTCGTCAAATAATGGGACGTCTGCGGCCGGGGCGGGATACTCGTGGAGACGGTCAGGACTGACCCATTCCAACCTTTGACCCTCCACCGGCGTAGGGGAGCCCCGCCAAGTGTGTAGGCTGTATAGTGGCATCAAAAGATGAAAATCTTCATAAGAATGACTGGCAAATGTGATAGGCTTGAGGTCATTTGGATCGCAAGCAATGCCTAACTCTTCGCGTAGCTCACGAGCGAGAGCAACTTCTGGTGTCTCGCCGGGATCGATTTTACCGCCGGGAAACTCCCAAAGCCCCGCCATGCTTTTGCCTTGAGGGCGCTGCGCGAGCAGGACCTGCCCGTCTTTATTCACCAAGGCCGCAGCAACCACGAGAACGACTTTCGTCATGTCCGATAGGCCCCGTTAATGTCGACATAAGCGTGGGTCAGGTCGCACGTATAGAGCTTGGACCGGCCTGATCCTGCGCCGACTGAGGCACGAATGGTGATCTCGGGCTTGGCGCATTCAGCGCTGGCGGCGGCTTCATCATAGCTCTCCGCGCGCGCGCCCTGTTCGGCGACGAGCGTTTCACCAAACCAGATTTTCAGCGCGTTCTGATCAATCGGTAGGCCCGACTTTCCCAGCGCCATGATTACGCGGCCCCAATTCGCATCGCTCGCCGCGAGCGCCGTTTTAACCAGCGGTGAGTTAGCGACGTCTGCGGCGAGCTGGCGCGCGATCGTATCGTCGTCTGCGCCTTCGATCTCTACCGTAATAAACTTGCTGGCGCCCTCGCCGTCTTTGACGACCTGAAGTGCGAGATCGAGACAGATTTGGTTGAGCGCGTCGGCGAAAGCTTGCAGATTTGGATCATCATTGGTTGAGATCATCGGCGCGCCGGATTGGCCTGTGGCGAAAACCATGAGCGTGTCTGAGGTCGAGGTGTCACTGTCGACCGTGATCGCGTTGAAACTGTTATTCGCCGCCTCTCTCAGCAGCTTATCCAGAACAGGCTGCGAGATCGCGGCATCGGTAAAGACATAGGCCAGCATCGTCGCCATGTTTGGCGCAATCATGCCGGAGCCTTTAGCGATGCCTGACAGTGTCACCGTCTGGCCTTCAATCTCACACGTGGCAGAGGCGCCTTTCGGATAGGTGTCGGTCGTCATGAAGGCCCGCGCGCACGCCTCCCAATCCGGGGCTTTGAGCTTTGCTGCCATGTCCGGCACGATTGATCCGACATAATTTGGATCCGGCAGCGGCTCGCCGATTACGCCCGTTGCCGCGAGGAAGCACTGGTCCGGCGAAACACTCAGCGACTCGACCATCGCGATGATCGTTTGGTCATTCTTGTCCTTGCCTTTTGGACCGGTGAAAGCGTTGGAGTTGCCGGAATTGACGACGAGCGCCCGGGCGAGCCCTGAGCCTGAGTTCAAGGCTTCACGGCACCATTGGACATCGGCTGACGCCGTCGATGAGCGCGTGAACACGCCAGCACAGGTCGTGTTTTCGGCAAAGCTGAACAGGAAAACGTCGTCGCGCTCTATGCCGCGCTCTGCGTAGAAACCGCGTGATGCGGTGGCGGCTTTAACGCCTTTGACGGTCGGCAGGTCAGGGAATGTTTCGGGCGCTAAAGGGGAGGATTTCAGGTTCATTCTGTTTCTGTGGCCTCTGAGTCGGGTTCAACAGACTGACTTGGTTGGGCTTGACCGCGTTGCTGTATATCTGCCTCTGCGCGCAATTCACGCAGGATTTCGCTGATTTCAGTGAAGGTCAGGAAAGTAATGATCTCAGGGCGCATTTCTTCCTTGGTTTTTGGCGGACGTGTGCGCCGCTCATCGACCTTGATCACGTGCCAGCCCTGTTCTGTTTCAAAGGGTCCGCCGATTGCACCCGTTTCAGTGTCGCCAATCTGTTCCGGGAAAGGCGGGATCATCTCATTCGGGGCGATCCAGCCGAAAGACCCGCCATCCAAGCGCGTGCGGACATCGTCTGAGCGCTCAAACGCCAGTTCGGTGAAGTCAGCCCCGCGTTCAAGTTGAGCGAAAATCTCGTTTGCCTCTTCTTCTGTCTCCAAAAGGATGTGGCGCAAACGGACCTCATCATCGAGCTGCTGCAAGCGGACCTGTTCGGCATACATGGCGTCTATTGCAGTGTCTGTGACTTCGTTCGCTACGAGGTTTTCAACCAGAATATTACCCAGAATGCGTTCTTCCGCCGCTTCCAGTCTGCGTCGGGCATCGGGCGACTGATCCAGGCCGCGACGCAGCGCCTCCTGCGCCAGCAGTCGCTGATCGACGAGTTCGTCCAGGACCTGTTTGAAGTCGGGATTGTTTGGATCAAACGGCGTTCCGGGTTCAATCTTGCCCTGCGCCGTGGCTTCCAGTTCGACATCACTGATGTAAATCGGCTCACCATTGACCAGTGCCGCCGTTGCCGCATCAACCGTCCGGGCGCTGGTCAGGGTGGACGGCTCGCGCTCGCAGGCGCTTAACCCCACTGCGCCTAAGCCCAGCAAAAACGGAATCATGGCCTTTCGCGAAAATGACATCATCGAACTGCTTCCTCAGTGGCACCACATTAATTGACACGCTATAATGGCGTTCTTAAGTCCAAGCGTATATCCGGTCGAGAGGTCTCTTGCGTCTCGACGCTTTGCACACGCCCTGTTCATGCTTTTAGGTTAAAGGCGGGGCAATAAGTTAGATTGAGTGGTTAACCTGTTCCCATGATGAAGTTTGCCCAGAAGATTTTCGGCTCGGCCAATGATCGCCTCCTCAAACCGATGCAGCGTCGCGTCAGCAGGATTAATGCACTCGAGCCACAGATTGAAGCGCTGTCAGATGAGGCGCTGCGGGGCAAAACGGCTGAATTTCGCCGCCGCTTCAGCGAGGGCGAGACGCTTGATGATCTTCTGGAAGAGGCCTTTGCCGTCGTGCGTGAGGCTGGCAAGCGTGCGCTCGGCATGCGCCACTTTGATGTCCAGCTGATCGGCGGCATGATCCTGCATCAGGGATCGATTGCTGAGATGCGCACGGGTGAGGGTAAGACACTGGTTGCGACGCTACCGGTCTATCTCAACGCACTGACCGGCGATGGCGTTCACGTTGTGACGGTCAATGACTATCTCGCCAGCCGTGACGCGGAATGGATGGGCCAGCTTTACGGCTTCCTCGGCATGACAACGGGCGTGATTGTTCAGGGTCTGAAAGATGAAGAGCGCCGTGCGGCTTATGAGGCCGACATTACATACGGCACAAATAACGAGTACGGGTTCGACTATCTGCGCGATAATATGAAATATTCGCTGGGCCAGATGGTTCAGCGCGGTCATGCCTACGCAATTGTCGACGAGGTCGACTCGATCCTGATCGATGAAGCGCGCACGCCACTGATTATTTCCGGCCCGACCGATGACCGCTCTGAGCTTTACCGCACCATCGATAAGCTGATCCCGCTTTTGACCGATGAGCATGTCGATCTCGATGAGAAAATGAACTCTGTCGTCTTCACTGAAGAAGGCCTCGAATTTATGGAAGACCTGCTGGAGAAAGAGGGCCTGATGGAAGGCTCGCTTTGGGATCCGGCGAATGTCACAATCGTTCACCATTCCAATCAGGCGCTTAAAGCGCACAAACTGTTCCAGCGCGACAAGGATTATATCGTCAAAGACGAGAAGGTCATGCTGATTGACGAGTTTACGGGCCGCATGATGGATGGCCGCCGCCTCTCGGAAGGATTGCATCAGGCGATTGAGGCGAAAGAAAACGTCGATATCAAGCCGGAAAACCAGACGCTCGCATCGATTACGTTCCAGAACTATTTCCGCCTATACGAAAAACTGGCGGGGATGACCGGTACGGCCATGACCGAGGCGGGCGAATTTGCTGACATTTACAGCCTCGCCTGTTTCGAGCTTCCAACGAATAAACCGATCCAGCGGATTGACGAGGATGACGTTGTCTACCGTCTTGCCTCTGCGAAGTATAAAGAGATCGTCGAAGAGGTCCGCGAGGCCCGCGCGAAGGGACAGCCTGTCCTGCTCGGTACGGCGTCGATTGAGAAGTCAGAGATCGTTTCGACCTATCTGACGGCGGCGAAAGTCCCGCACAAAGTCCTGAATGCGCGTCATCACGAGCAAGAGGCTCAGATCGTAGCGGATGCCGGTGTGCCCGGCGCGATTACGGTTGCGACGAATATGGCCGGTCGCGGAACCGATATTCAACTCGGCGGTAATCTCGACATGCGCCTTGCCACGGCCATCGAGGAACACACCGCTAAGAAAGGCAAAGAGCCAAGCGAAAGCCAGATCGCTATGATGCGCGATCAACTTAAGGCTGAAATCGAAGTCGCCAAACAGAAAGCGCTGGCCGCGGGCGGTCTCTACGTTCTCGGCACGGAGCGCCACGAGAGCCGCCGGATTGACAACCAGCTGCGCGGTCGAACAGGTCGTCAGGGTGATCCGGGTAAATCGAAGTTCTACATCTCTGTTGAAGATGACCTGATGCGCGTCTTTGCGGCCGATCGCCTGAACTCGATCATGAAGGGCCTCGGCATTAAAGAGGATGAGGGCATCACCCACCCTTGGATGAATAAGGCGATGGAAACGTCGCAGAAAAAGATCGAGCAACGCAATTTCGAGATCCGTAAAAACGTCCTCCAGTATGACGACGTGATCAATGATCAGCGCAAGGTGATCTTTGAACAGCGTAAAGACTTCATGCACGCTGAGAGCGTTGCCGATGAAGTGGCCGATATGCGTGACCAGCTGATTGATGATTTGGTTGACCTGCACATGCCTGAAAAAGCCTATGCAGAACAATGGGATGTCGCGGGCATGAGCGAGAAGGTTCGTGAGCTTCTCGGCCTTGATCTGCCGCTCGCTGATTGGGCGGCCGAAGAAGGTGTGGCAAATGCTGAGATCGCTGAGCGCGTTAGCGACATCGCCACCAAAACCTATGACGATAAAGTCGCGCGTAGTGGGGCGGAAGCGTTCCGCTCGGTTGAGAAACAGATCTTGCTACAGGTCATGGACCGCCGCTGGCAGCAGCATTTGCAGCAGATTGACCAGTTGCGCTCGGTCATCCACCTGCGCTCTTACGGGCAACGCAATCCACTGAACGAGTTCAAGGAAGAGGCGTTCAAACTGTTCTATGACTTGCTCGCGGATCTGCGCACCGATGTCACGCGCTGGCTGATGAATGCGGAAATCCAGCCGCCGCAGCCGCAAGCCGTGCCGTCGAGACCGGCCCCGGCACAGCGCCCGACCTTTGAAACCAGCCTCGACCCGGACACAGGCCGAAACCAGCGCGATAACACGCCGCAAAATGTGGCCGAACAGGCCCCGCACGGCATGGTCGCGCAGGCCGAAGAAAGCTGGAAAAACACCCCCCGCAATGCGCCTTGCCCCTGCGGCTCAGGCAAAAAGTACAAACATTGCCACGGCTCGCTCTTGGTCGCGAACCAGAAGGTTTAGGGGTTCCCTGAATTTAGATTTTCCGATTGGAATATCCTGTCGGCTAATTTCATTTTGTCATAATATTGCATTTCTGGTTTTAATATGTCATATTATTGCAAAACGGGGGTACTGACATGCGAACATCACATGCCAATCGACACGCGGAAGCCAAGGTTGATCTGACACCGATGCTGGATGTCGTTTTCATCCTGCTGATCTTT
This sequence comes from Pseudomonadota bacterium, assembly GCA_038630445.1. Classification (GTDB taxonomy): domain Bacteria; phylum Pseudomonadota; class Alphaproteobacteria; order Caulobacterales; family Hyphomonadaceae; genus Henriciella. Next base: position 7,920 of record JBCBCO010000007.1, read on the forward strand.
TTCATCGTCACATCGAACTTCATTCAGGAAGAAACGTTGGGGCTGGAGGGACCGCCCCCGCCTGGACCTGGGGCTGAAACGCCAAGTGCGATCATGGTCTATGTCGATCAGGACAATCTGATCCGCGTGAACGGGCGGCTGACACAAATTGGCGGCGTGCGGGCCAATCTGGAGCGACTGCGGGCAGAAAGCCCTGAAAGCGTGCTCATAATCCAGGCCCACGCCAACACACCAAGCGGCACAGTCATACGCCTGCGCGATCTGGCCTATTCAGCGAATGTGGAACGGGTGAATATCGTTCGGGGACAGGAAGGCTAGGGTTCTTCTCTCCGTTACGCTCTCCACGCCTTGCGCGTGGAGCCCATCTCCCGCTGGTGCCTCAAGAAAAAGGGTAGCGTCTCATCTCGCCCCAGCCGAGAATTCAGGTGATGGACCCCACGGTCAAGCCGTGGGGAGCGTGATGGAGGTATCAGTCTCCATACGTCCAACCCTATTTGGGTCAGTGTAAACTACCGCGGTCCGCGATAATTCTCGGTGAATGAGCACTCTTTGATGTCGTAATGCCAACTGCCCCCACGATCTAAACAGGTATCAATCTGGAGTTCTTCCCAGAGAAAAAACTTAAATGCTGTGAGCGCAATTCCGCCTAGAAATATTAGGATCAGCGCAGTCTTAGTTCTTTTCCCGAGAGACCAGTTGCTGCCGACCACGCCTTAATCCAACGCCCCAATAAACGGCAGGCCGCGATACTTGCCTTTATCATCCATGCCGTAGCCCACCAGATATCTCGGCGGGGCATCAAACGCATGAAAATCGACATTGTCTTCGCCGTCGGGGGCCCAGGGTTTTCGGGCCAGTGCGCAGGTGATGACTTCGCGGGCGCCTTTGGCGAGGAGGTGGCTGCGTGCAAAAGCTAAAGTTCGGCCTGTGTCGAACACGTCATCAATAATCAGGACGCCGCGCCCGGCCACCTCGCGGGCAATGTCGGCGCGCACAACGATGCGGCCTGAACTTTGGCGGGCATCGCGGTAGCTTTCCAGCCAGAGCGCATCGAGCGTCGGGTGAATATCGCGCCGGGCGAGCGCCTTCATGAGGTCGCTGGTAAACGGCGTTGCCCCGATCAGGATGTTGATCGCGCTCCAGTCGCCAGTCAGGCGTGGGGCAAGGCGCTCTGCCAACTCATCCACGCGGGCCATGAGGTCGGCTTCGCTGAGCACGACATCAATCTCCGGCATCGCCTCGCTCATGAGGTGGAGCCTGTCGCGGTCATCTCTGTCTCACCCGGTGCGGCGAGGCGGATATCCAACTCAAACGCCTCCACGGGCGGGTCTTCGATGCGGGCGGTAAAGCGCCCCTCCGCGCCCGCACCCAACACAGCAGGCTCAATCGGGGCCAGCGCAGTCTCCAGGATCGCGCCGTCATCACCCAACACATTCACGCGCACCAGCGGCGTGTTGAGCAGGCCATCCGTCGTGTTTGCGACCAGTCCACGGACCTCCAAAATCGGTGTTGTTCCGTCGAAAAAGCGTTCAGCATCGCTGGCGACGAAGTCGATTTCAAAGCGGTTCACGGGCATGCCGAGGGCTGCATACGTGCTCGCCGATTGCGGCCAGGCCTGTACGACTTGCTGGCGAAACATGACCAGTCCGCTCAGCATGGCGATGCCGACCGCGCCCGCGATTACCCACATGGAGACCGCTGTGGTGCGGGCCTGTGCGGTCTTCTTGCGGCGCTGGCTCTCGCGATAGGCTTTGTGCGCCTGCGTGGCGGTCGGTGCTGCGACGGCTGCGGCGGAGACGAACCAGGAATGGCCGCAGGAATTACACTTTACCGTGCGCCCGCTGTCCCCAATCGAGTCAGGCTCTGCAAAATAACTTGTTTCGCATTCAGGGCAGGTGAGGATCATGCTTTGTGTTTCGTAGAAAATTCACGGATAGTCGATACTCGTTTACCTTAATTATCGACGCAACCCCTAGGACGTTTTGCATGTCGCGATTCAGGCCAGACTTTCACGATGAGGCGAGTGTGCGCCTCGACGGGGTCAGCCTGTCCTATGAGCGCACAGGCGAAGTGTTGAGCGAGATTGATCTGAAGCTCGCATCCGGGTCGTTCACATTTCTGACGGGGCCGTCTGGTGCGGGGAAGTCGTCGCTGTTGAAATTGCTGTATCTCGCGCATGCGCCGGATCGCGGTGTCGTGCGCCTGTTCGGGCGGGCGACACATGATTTGAAGCGCCAGCAGCTCTCGGCTTTGCGTCGCCGGATTGGCGTGGTGTTTCAGGAATTTCGCCTTTTGAGCCATCTCACAGCGGCGGAAAATGTGGCTTTGCCTCTGCGAGTCGCGGGCCGAAAAGCGTCGAGTTATCGTCAGGAAGTGACCGATCTGCTGCGCTGGGTCGGTCTTGGTGAGCGGATGGATGCGCCGATTCCATCTCTGTCCGGCGGAGAACAGCAACGCGTCGCGATTGCCCGCGCCCTGATCAATAAGCCTGATCTGGTCATTGCAGATGAGCCGACGGGCAATGTCGATGAAGAGATGGGGCGTCGGATCCTGCGCTTGCTGGCGGAATTGAATCGGCGGGCGGGCACAACGGTTCTGATTGCCACGCATGATCTCGGCTTGATCCGTGAATTTGATGCGCCCGTTCTGCGCCTGACGAATGGCATGCTTGTCAAAGACGTCGAGTATGGGGGCGCGGCATGAGCAAGGAGACGCCGCTTCTGCCGATCAGCGACGCACGCGAGGCCGCGCTTTATTTTGTCGTAGGCGCGCTGTGTTTTTTGGCGGCGTTGGCGGCTCTGGTGTCGCGCGGGACCTATACAGCGGCTGAGGCGTGGAGCGCGCAGGTTGAGGGCGAGATTACGGTCATTCTGGAGGATGCGGATCGACGCTCTGCGGATGCTTTGGCCGGTCAGATTGAAGGACTGGCCGGCGTGGTTGAAGCACGCGTGCTGACCCGCGAAGAGTTGGAAACGCTTTTAGAGCCGAGCTTCGGGCCGGGTGGGATGCCGGAAGGGTTACCGCTCCCGCTCCTAATCGCTGTGCTGAGCGATCCGGAGACGGATGTCAGCGATGAGATTACAGCGCTTGCGGCCACAGCAGGACTGGACGCGGAAGTGAGCGCGCATTCCGGGTATGCCCGCGATGTGCGTAGGGCACTTTCAGTTTTGAGACTCGTCGCACTTGGTGCGGTCGCCTTGCTGGCGGCAACAGCGATTGCGGTGATTGCGTTCGCGACTCATGCAGCGCTGCTGGCGCGGCGCGATATTGTCGACGTGCTGCACCTGTCGGGCGCGGAGGACAAGTTTATTGCGGGCCTTTTTGAGCGCCGATTTTGGGTGCTCGCCCTGAAAGCTGGCGCTGTCGGCGCTTTACTCGCGCTGATGGTCACAGCGCTGATTGTCTTTTCCGGCGGGGCACAGGGAGAGACGGCGGCGCAGCTTCTCCCGCAGCTCAGTTTGGATTTTGTTGATCTGATTATCCTAACGTTGACGCCTGTTTTGGCCGGTTTGTCTTCGCGGATGGCTGCCCATATAACCGTAATGCAGTCGCTCAAGGGGACCTTATGAACGTGATCCGCTCCAGTTTTTACGTGCTCTGGCTTTACGGTTGGATGTTCGTGATGGGCGTGATCTTCCTGCCCAGCTTGTTTTTGCCGCGCCAAGTAATTGTATTCGGCATTCGCACCTATTCGCGTCTGGTTGTATTTGGGGCGAACCTCATTTGCGGCATTAAAGTTGAATTTCGCGGTCTGGAACATATTCCCGAAGGGCCGATCCTGCTCGCGGGCAAGCATCAGGCGATGCTAGACGTGTTTGTGCCGTTTCTGATTGTGAAAGATCCGCTGATCGTGATGAAGCGGGAGCTTCTCTGGTATCCAGTTCTGGGTTGGTATGCGGTGAAATCGCGACAGCTCTGGATTGATCGCTCGGGCGGGGCAAAGACGATGCGGCGGATGCTGAAAGTTGCCTATGAAGAAGTCAGAGCTGACGACGGGCGTCAGATGCTGATCTATCCTGAAGGCACGCGGACGGAACCGGGGGCGCCACCAGAATATAAGCCCGCAGGTGTGCGCGGGTTCTATAAAGCTTTGACCGTCCCGCTCGTGCCATTGGCGACCAATTCCGGCGTTTGCTGGCCCGCCCATGGATTGATCAGAAAGCCGGGCACGGTTGTTTATGAAGCGCTGCCACCGATTGAGCCGGGCCTTGATTCAAAGGCTTTGTTGAAGCGGCTTGAGACCGAACTGGAAACCGGATCGAATGATCTGCTTGAAGAAGCGCGTGAGGGTGCGGTCGCAAATCAGGCCGTTGCTGTATGAGTGCGCCGAGCGAAGCGGTTCTGACGGAGGCCTGTGAGGTACTCTCGAAGGCCGATGTCGCGCTTGCGCGAGCCTATAAAGAAAGCGGCTTGCCGGTTTGGCGGGCAGCGGACCCCTGTTATGAAAACCTGGCTCGAATTATCGCGTATCAGCAGCTTTCGACCAAAGCGGCGGGCACGATTTGGGGGCGCGCTTTGGAGCGCCATGAGGAATTTACACCTCAGGCGATCCTTGATGATAGCGAAGATGGGTTGCGATCCTGCGGCCTGTCGCGTCCGAAAATTCGGCATTTGAAGTCGATTGCGGGAGCCGTCGAAAGCGGAGCGCTTTGCTTTGACCGGCTCTGTTCGGCACCGGTTGATGAGGCGCGTGACGAGTTGATCGCTGTCAAAGGGATCGGGCCGTGGACGGCGGAGATTTTCCTGATGAACGCGGTTGGGAAGCTGGATGCGTTTCCGGTTGGCGATGTCGGTTTGATGGAATCCTACAAGCAGCTGGCAGAATTGGAAGAGCGTCATGAGATCAAGGCGTTTACGGCTCTGGCAGAAGATTGGCGCCCCTATCGCGGCGTTGCCGCGCATCTTTTGTGGGGCTGGATCAATATGATGCGCGACAAGAATTATCCGTAATTTGCGCTCGCGGCAGTTTGGCTTTGCCAAACGCCTCCGCGGGGGCGGTGCAGTGGCGCCGGTCGATGCTTATCGCCTGCGTGTTTCAGCTGGCAGCAGAAACACTCTATTCTCAACCTGCGGCAGCTTGCTCTCGACAAGCCGTAAAACTGTCATAAGGTCGTGGTAACGAATCGCTAGTGCAACGCGAACACGCAAGGGAGACGCGTCTTCAGTCAGGTTTTCTGGAACATCGAAACTGAGCTCGAAGCGGGAATATACCGCAATGGCTGAAGTGATTTCAACGCCGCCAAATGGGCGCCCTGCTCTTGTTCTGAATGCGGACTTTCGACCGCTGTCTTATTATCCCTTATCGCTCTGGCCTTGGCAGGATGTCGTCAAAGCTGTGTTCCTCGACCGCGTCGATGTGATCGCTGAATACGACCACTATGTGCGCAGCCCCAGTTTTGAGATGCGCTTACCGTCTGTGATCGCGCTGCGCGAGTTTGTGCGTCAGGACCGAAATCCGGCCTTTACGCGCTTCAATGTCTTTCTTCGTGACGGGTTTCAGTGCGTCTATTGCGGATCGAAAGAAGAACTGACGTTTGATCATGTCATCCCGCGCTCAAAGGGTGGTAAAACGAGCTGGGACAATATCGTTGCGGCCTGCAGCCCGTGTAATCTGAAGAAGGGTGGTCGTTTGCCCAAGGATTGCAACATGCACCCAACGAAAAAACCGGTGCGGCCGAACAATTACCAGCTTCAGGAAATGGGACGAAAGTTCCCACCAAACCACCTGCACGAGACATGGATGGACTATCTCTACTGGGATGTTGAGCTGGAAGCTTAGCTCTTACCGAACACCCTTTCGAAAATCGTGTCAACGCGTTTGAAGTGGTAGGCGTCATCGAACAGGCTTTCGAGTTTCTCATTTGAGAGTTTCGCCGTGACGTCGGCGTCTTCTTTCAAATGGTTGAGGAAAGCGCCTTCGCCGGCCCAGGTTTTCATCGCGTTTCTCTGTACCATGCGGTAGCTGTCTTCGCGCGAGTTTCCGGCCTCAACCAGAGCGAGCAGGACGCGCTGTGAATTGTGAAGCCCGCCCATTTTGTCCATCACGGCTTGCATATTTTCAGGATAGACGAGTAGGTTTTCGATGACCCCCGCGAGGCGGTGAAGGGCGAAATCCAGATGGATTGTGGTATCTGGGCCGATCCCGCGTTCAACACTGGAATGAGAGATATCGCGCTCATGCCAAAGCGCGACGTTTTCCATGGCCGGGACAACCGCCATACGCACAAGGCGGGCAAGACCTGTCAGGTTTTCCGTCAGCACCGGATTACGCTTATGCGGCATCGCAGAGGAGCCTTTCTGGCCCTTCGAGAAAAATTCCTCTGCCTCATAAAGCTCTGTACGTTGGAGGTGGCGGATTTCAGTGGCCAAGCGTTCAATGCTGGAGGCGATTACGCCGAGCGTGGCGAAATACATGGCGTGGCGGTCGCGCGGGATGACCTGTGTTGAAACAGGCTCAGGTGTCAGGCCGAGCTTTTCAGCCACGTACTCTTCGATGCGTGGATCGATATTGGCGAAGGTGCCGACGGCGCCGGAAATCGCGCAGGTCGCAATTTCATCTCGGGCGAGGCTAAGGCGGACTTTCGCGCGCTGAAACTCGGCATGGAAGGTGGCGAGCTTCAGGCCGAAGGTGACAGGCTCAGCATGAATGCCGTGGCTGCGCCCGATTGTGGGGGTCATCTTGTGCTCGAAGGCGCGTTTTTCGAGCGCAGTAAGAACGCGGTCGAGGCCTTCCATCAGAAGATCCGTCGCACGGACGAGTTGGACATTGAGCGTCGTGTCGAGGACGTCTGAACTGGTCATACCCTTGTGCAGAAAGCGCGCTGGCTCTCCAACATGTTCCGCAACATTGGTCAGAAACGCGATGACATCGTGCTTAACCTCGGCCTCAATCTCATCGATGCGCGCGACTTCGAAGCTCGCTTTTTCGCGCACCGTGGCGGCTGTGCCTGCAGGAATTTGACCGAGCTGTTCCATCGCTTCGGCGGCCAATGTCTCGATTTCCAGCCAGATCCCATACTTACTTTCCGGATCCCATATGGTGGTCATGGCAGGGCGGGCATAGCGTGGGATCATAGTCGTCTCTTTAGAACGGGTTTCAGATTGGCGGCGGCTTAGCAGGCTTTCTCGATGATGCAAATCAATCGAGCGGTGTGACAGATTATGAGGGTGACCTTCTTCTATTCCACAACGCAGAGATGAAACTTTGTGTTTCTCTCTGGTCGTTCAACGCAGTCTGCGCTATTAACCATAGCGTTGACGTCCAGGGAGTGGGCACCAACAGAACGTGCGAAAGAGTGTTGAATGCTTAATCGTGCTCGTTTAGCTCAAGGTTGCGTGGAGAATCACGCCAACCAAAGGGGAAAGAAAATGAAGAAATATCTAGTCATGTCAGCGGCCGCAACAGCCTTTGCTGGCGTTGCGTTTGGCCAGGCAGCTGATCTGCCGCCAGCCGCGGATGCGGGCGAATGCTTTGCGCGCGTTCTGATCCCGGAAACAACAGAAGTTGTGACCGAACAGGTCGTTGACCGCGAAGCCTCATTCGAGATCAATGTGATCCCGGCCCAGTATGAGACCATCACGGAGCAGCGTCTCGTGAAGGAGGAAACGGTCGAGTACCGCACAGTTCCAGCAGTGTTTGAGACTGTGACTGAAGTCATCGAAGTTGAGCCGGCGCGCGAAGTTGTTCGCGTTGTTCCAGCTCAGTACGAGACTTACACGGAACAAGTCCTGATCCGTGACGCTTACACAACCTGGAAGCCAGGTGCCGGCCTTTATGGTCGCTCAACAACCGCTCAAGCCGGCGTTGTTCCAACAGGCCTCGACGCGGTTGCCACAGGCGAGCTGCTCTGCATGGTCGAAGTGCCTGCACAGTATGACACTGTCACACGCACACGCCTCGTTTCAGCTGAGCGCACTGACGTTGAAATCATTCCAGCGGTTACGAAGACTGTCACCAAGCAGGTTGTCGTAGAGCCACCACGGATCGAAGAAGTTATCGTTCCTGCGGTTTATGACACGGTTGAAGTTCAGCGCCTTGTTTCTGCTGCAACAGAAGAGCGCATCGAAATTCCGGCGACTTACAAAACCGTCGAGAAGCGCGTTGTCACCGGTGGTGGCGGCCTTGAGTGGCGTGAAGTTCTTTGCGACACGAACACGACATCCGGCAAAATCCGTGAAATCCAGCAGGCTCTGACTGCAGCAGGCTATTCTGCACCCGCAGACGGGTCATTCGGACCAACAACACTTCGCGCCATGGAGAACTTCCAGCGTGCGAACGGTCTGCCAGTTGGCTATCTGACGGTTTCAACTGTGCAAGCGCTCGGCGTTTCACCGTTCTAAGTCAGATTTGATCTGAATTGAGAGGCCCCGTTGGTGTAAGCTGGCGGGGTTTTTCTATGCTTTTTATGCTGGGGCTTTATCTTTTTTGAGAATTTTCGGCAGTCTGAAGACCACGCTTTCTTCTGCTGTGGTGATTTCCTCAACTGAAATGTCAAAGCGGGCGCGACAGGCGGCAATCAGGCCTTGGACCAGATCTTCCGGCGCACTGGCCCCTGCAGTTATTCCAAGCGTTTCAACGCCTTCAAACCAGTCCCAGTCTACATTCTCAGCGCTTGCTACAAGCTCTGACCGGCCTGCGCCTTCGCGTTTTGCAACTTCGACGAGGCGTTTTGAATTCGAGGACGTTTCGGCCCCGATCACGAGGAATAAGTCCGCCCGCCGCCCCATGACCTTTACCGCTTCCTGACGGTTTGTGGTCGCGTAGCAGATGTCTTCCCGGCGCGGCGTCGTGATAGAGGGAAATTTCCCCTGCAGGGCTTTGATAATCTCGGCTGTGTCATCCACACTCAGAGTGGTTTGTGTCACGAAAGCAAGGTTTTCCGGGTCTCTAGGCTCAAACATGTCCACATCAGCCACTGTTTCGATCAGCGTCATGGAGCCTTCGGGGAGCTGCCCCATCGTGCCGATCACTTCGGGGTGGCCGGCATGGCCTATCAGGATAATCTCGCGCCCGGCCCGTGAGTGACGTTGTGCTTCAAGGTGCACCTTCGAGACCAGCGGACATGTCGCATCAAGATAGGTCATTTCGCGCCGTGCGGCTTCGGCAGGTACTGTCTTTGGGACGCCATGCGCAGAAAAAACAACAGGGCGATCATCCGGACACTCGTCCAACTCATCGACGAAGACCGCGCCCATTTTCTCAAGCCGTGAGACAACGTGATAATTGTGTACGATTTCGTGGCGCACATAGACGGGTGGTCCCCATTTATGCAGGGTCTCTTCGACGATCTGAATGGCGCGGTCGACCCCGGCACAAAAACCACGCGGCGCAGCGAGCAGAATTTTCAAAGGTCTGGACATGACCAATTCTCCATCAAAGCGACGCATATCGGGCATTGCACCGGATACACTAGGCCAGTAACACAAAAGCTTAGATGGGTAACCTCCCACATCGCGCCAATAAAATTAAGGCAGGTTTGATGCGTAAAATTGCCCTTATTGCTGCTGCAGCTGTTTTATTTATCAGCGGGTGCCGCTCGGCGACCCCGTTTACCGATGCATTTGATGCGCGTCCGAATGCAGGGCCCTGTCCACCCACTGGATCGCTGTATAATGCATCGCGCATCGTTGAACTCGACGGCCAGGGGCTGAGCTTCAATAATATCGAATATACCGGCGAAATGGTAGATGTGCGGATGTTCTGTCGATATGCAGACGATGATCCCGTGCGTGCCGAAGTTGAAATTGATTTCGCCTTCGGTAAAGGGCCGCAGGGGACAGAGACCCGCCACGATTATACATACTGGATCGCGGTTACGCGCCGCAGTGGGAAAGTGCTCAACAAAGAATTCTTCACGGTTTCTGCAGATTTCAGCGATGGTCCGGTGACAGGCAGAACAGAGCTTGTTCAATCCATTCGCATTCCGCGAGCCGATGACACAATTTCTGCGGCAAACTTTGAGATTGTTGTCGGTTTCGACTTGAGCGAAGAGCAGCTGACTTTCAATAAAGAAGGCCGCCGATTCCGGCTTGATGCGGGCCAGTAAAGCGGGATGTATCACAATGAAAACACTCGCAGCCGAACTCGAAGCGGCCTGCATCGCTGCTTTTGAAGCTGAAGGGCTTGAGGCGCGATGGGGGGCTGTGGCGCAGTCGAACAGACCGGAACTCGCAGACTTTCAATGCAATGGCTGTATGGGTGCGGCTAAATCTGCAGGCATGAATCCGCGGGATTTGGCAGCGAAGATTGCGCCTCGCCTAAGTGCATATGATGCGATTGAACGCGTTGAGATTGCCGGGCCCGGTTTTCTGAACATTGTTGTGACGAACAACGCTCTAAGCGGCGTGATCGACGCCGAGCGGCAGGAAGTGATCGATGGCACCGACCCGGAAGCCACCCCTGAAACCGTGGTGATCGACTTCGGTGGACCCAATGTTGCTAAGCCAATGCACGTTGGCCACCTGCGCAGTGCGGTGATCGGCGACACGATGGTGCGCCTGTTCCGCTATACCGGCGACACAGTCATCGGTGATGTTCATCTCGGCGACTGGGGCCTGCAAATGGGCCTTTTGATCGTCGCCGTTGAGGAAGAACAGCCCGATCTGCCCTATTTTGATGCGGAGAATAAGGGTCCGTTTCCGGCTGAGCCGCCGGTGAATATGGATGACCTGTCGCGACTCTATCCAGCTGCATCTGCACGTTCGAAAACTGATGCAGACTATCTGGAACGCGCGCAGGCCGCCGTAGCGCAAATGCAGGCCGGGCGGGCAGGCTACCGTGCGCTGTTAAAGCATTTTATCGACGTGTCTGTTGGCGCGCTAAAAGTGGATTATGCGTTTCTGGATGTCTCCTTCGACCTTTGGAAAGGCGAAAGTGATGTTGATCCGCTGATCGCGCCAATGGTTGACGATCTCAAATCGCGCGAGCTGGCGCACTTGGACGCTGGGGCGTGGATCATCCCCATCGCGCGCGAGGGCGAAAATGTGGAGGCCATCGGCAAGGATGGCGAACCACGCCTGAAAAATCCGATGCCGCCATTTATGCTCATGAACTCGCGTGGCGGAACAGGCTATCATGCGACTGATCTGGCTACGATCCTGGACCGCAAGCAGGAGATTAATCCGGATCGCGTGCTCTACGTTGTCGATCAGCGCCAAGCCACGCATTTTGAGCAAGTGTTCCGCGCCTCGGATAAGGCGGGCTACATCCCGCAGGAGCGGCTCGAACATCTCGGCTTTGGCACGGTCAACGGCAAGGATGGAAAGCCGTTTAAGACGCGCGAAGGTGGCACGCTGCGCCTGGCTGATCTGAATGCGATGGCACTTGATGAGGCGACCAAGAAGATCGGTGAAGCCGGCCTCTCCGGTGAGATTGGCGATGAAGAAAAGTCCGAAATCGGGCGACTGGTTGCGCGCGCAGCTTTGCGCTTTGCCGACCTGCAGAACCAGCGCACCACGAATTACGTCTTCGATCTTGAGCGATTTACCAGCTTTGAAGGTAAGACCGGGCCGTACCTGCTCTATGCGGCCGTGCGGATGAAAGCCTTGCTGCGCCGGGCTGAGGCCGAGGGGCATAAGCCGGGCGACGTTCGCATTGAAAGCGATGTTGAACGCCGATTGGCCTTGACCCTCGATGGGTTCGCCCTCGCACTTCGTCTCGCAAAAGAAAAACGCATGCCGCACTATGTCTGCGAGCACGTTTACACCCTCGCGCAGGCTTTCAGCGCATTTTATGCGGCCAGTCCAATCCTAAAGGATGGTGTGAGCGCGGAAGATCGCGCGTCGCGTCTGGGCATTGTTGAAGCGGTCCTGAACCAGCTTGAGGACGGGTTGGGCATACTCGGCATCACCGCGCCGGAACGGATGTAGGATTAAATCTAAAGTGATGACGGATCGGAAAAGCTTAGAATGCCTCTGGCTGGATATAAAACCAATAATATTGCCTTTCGAGGGAGCCGCCTCGCAAGTTTACGTACTCGATATACCGATCTCTGACATTTTGCGTACCATCGAGCGCTTTAGCGATCGAATGGACTCAACACGGATACAAACCATAAATGGATACACATACGACACCGGAAATAGTCCCGAATTTCATGCGTCAAACCTTGATCGCATTTTACATGCGGAAGTGAATTCAATCATTCTGGGAACATATGCAGCAGTAAAAACGATCCAGTTTTGGATATGGCCAAATCGTTCCGGTAAAAATTTGATGCTGAATTCGTGTTCTTCAGCGACACCATTTTTGAAGGCACTTCCACCGACATGGAGCAGAAAGAAGCCTTCCGACCGATTTTTGAGTTGGCGGAGATGTCTAGAGATGGCCACTCAACAAGTGAATGTGTCGTTACTTATCATGTAACAAAACCGCCTCGCGATCTGCGTGACGATGAGTACACTCTCTTTTGGTGATCGGTGAAAAGTAAACAAAATCGCCCATTCTGTTTACCCCGCCCTAACGCCAATTAACTCCGTATCGGCGAAGGGTGAATGGAATCGGTCAGTTTGGTAACGCTTCTGCAAGGCCTCGGTCATATCTTGGACGAAAGATAAGAGCCCAAGGAGCCCGATATGCTGAAAAATCTGATCAAAAGTGCTGCTGATGCGACCGGTCTGACACAGACGAAAGCAAAAGAAGCCATCGGGGTCGTTTTGAACACATCTGAGCGTCAAGGCTCTCCACTTGCCGAAGCGATCTTCCAGAAAATGCCGGGTGCGCGGACGCTCTCTGCAACCACAGGCGCAGAAACTGGCGCGACGACCAGCGTGATTGCCCGCTTGATTGAGCAAACTCCGGGCGGACGCCGCTTTGTTGGCGAGCGTATGTTTAGCGAACTCCATAAGATCGGCCTCGGCCACGCTGAAATCGGGCAATTGCTGCCGGCGATTAGCGGCTATATGCGCACGACTTATGGCATGGACGGCTTTGCGCATCTGGGCGACTTTGTCGTCACGGATCCTGTCGAGGGACGCGGTGCAGAAGCGGTCGCTGCCTAGACCGAACAGTTTTCAAGCCTTCACATTCGGCCTGCCGCATCCTGCGGTGGGCCTTTTCTTTTTGACCTGAGCCGCTAAGGGCGGGGCATGGCACTTTTAGAGTTTGCGAGATTGATGGCCGAGGCGAAGCGGCTGGAGGCTGAGCATGCGGGTGATCCTGCAATGATCGCTGCGGTGATGCGTGCTGTTCTGGACAAAGAGGCGGCAGAGCTGCGCGCTGGCGAGACCGTAACGCTCGTTTCCGTGACATTCGATCAATTAGACGCGGCCAGTCAGGCGACCGGTGTGATCTTTGAAACGCGGGTGGATCGCCAAACACGCACTCTGATTTTCCTGAGTGGGTTGGCGATGTCAGGTGGCGCAAACGTGCTGAAAGCGACTGCGATTTACCGGATTGGATAGGAGGCGCAGATGGCGACTGTATTGATCACCGGGGCCAATCTCGGGATTGGTCTGGAATTGGCCAAAGCCTATGCGGGTCAAGGCGATACGGTGATCGCGACGGCGCGCAGGCCGGAGGAGGCCGAGGCGCTGAAAGCGACGGGGGCAGAGGTTCATGCGCTGGACGTGGCGAGCGATGACAGCGTGGCGGCGTTTGCGGCTGCTATTGAGGGGCGTGCGGTCAACCTGCTGACCAATAATGCGGGCGTTGGGGATCGCACGGGTCTCGGCCAGCTTGATTTTGACCAGTTTGCGCATGTGATGAACGTGAACACGCTGGGCCCACTGCGCGTGATTCAGGCGCTGCAGGGCAATGTTGCGGCGGGCGCGGGTAAGAAGATTGCGAATATTTCCAGCCAGCTCGGCTCCATTGAGAACACGACGGGCGATATGGGCGGCGAGCAGGCGCCGGTGCAGCCGGCCGATAGCGCTGCAGGGTTGGTGAAAGTCATCGCGGCGAACGGCACGCCGGGCGAGTTGCCGTTTCTGGATTGGCAGGGCGAGCGGTTGCCTTGGTAGGGGTGTGATAAGCTTTAGCCGATATGTGCGGTCTGGTTTTAGGCCAAGGTGCATATCTGTTTCAAGCAGGCTCTTATTCGGCAATGCTTTATAAATACGTCTTGATCTAAGCGCCCAGTACCGCAAGAATAGCGGTGCCTACCTCTTCCATAGTATCAATTAACATCTCGGCGCCAACGGCTCCGTAGATGATGCTATCACCATACATGAGTAGATCGGTGGTCGCGAAAAGTTCGTCAACCACATCAGCGATTTCAACGCCATCAGGAATGTCTAAGGCAACGCTTACAGCGTCACTTATAGATGCAGTCCCACCTTCCAAGTCTGTCCCAAGACAGCTTAAGGACTCGGCTTGTTCGCTAAGCGTGTCCCCTTCGAATTGATACTGAACATCTGTGTTCGCTACGCTAGCGACCCAGTTACCACCATCTATGTGAAATAATAAACTTGGCATTTATTTTTCACGATGCGTTCTTGACAATAATGTCGACTGAAATGGAGTCATGTTGCACAGTTGGAGTCGCTGTCACAACCACTCCATTACCTGTCCAGGTATGGATGGATGAATCATCGACTTCATGCCACTTTTTGTTACTGCTACACCACGAATAGGTCGGTGCTGAACCAATGCCAAAGACCTGCGCTTTTTGATCGCACCTGATACCGAAAGACATTCCGTTCACATGATATCCCATCAGGATGCAGTAAACATCTGTCCCGAAGGCAGACAAGGTACTTTGCGAGGCTGCCATTTTCGTGTGACCACTATGTGCTTTAATCGTATTCGACGGTTTATTGTTCAGCGTTTCGTTAAATGTAAGCGCAGATGAAACAAACCACTTTGTTAGTTCGTGATCAGAATAATTTGTTAAAGTCATACTTAGCGATGGACCTGCCATGCCGCCGTCCTTTATCGTACTTTCTCTAAGTTGAGAGATCATATATTAATTGAAATTACAACAAAAAAGTCTCTGCACGCAAAGAGGAGAACCGCGTAACATAGAATTGCACATTGATAAATTAGCCCGAAATTCGCTCTTAAATCTCAGGCTCTGATATGAAGAAAAGAAGCAAATGGCTCACTCCACCCCGCACTCCTACATTGGCGTATTACGCAGCTTCCCCAAGTCCGGGAATTCCGCCTCACGCTTTTCAGCCATAGCTGTGAAAGCCTCTTTCATCTGGCCATGCGGCATCATTCCAGCATTCCAGACGCCGATATAATCCAGCGTGTCGGCGGTGGAGTGGTCGCGGCCGTAATTGATGAGGACTTTACAGCCCGTGACGGCGAGCGGAGCTTTTTTAGCGATTTCATGGGCAATGCCCATGACGTGGGCCATCATGTCTTCGTGGGTGTCGAACACCTCATTCACGAGGCCGATCTCCTTGGCTTTGGCGGCGGGCAGGCGCTCACCTGTATAGGCGAGCTGTTTGACCCAGCCCTCCGGGATGTAGCGCTGTAGGCGTGGGAAGGTGCCGACATCGGCCGTCATCGCGATATTGGTTTCCTGAATGCAGAAGAAGGAATCCTTGGTGCACCAGCGGATATCGCCTGCGCTTATCATATCAATCGCGCCGCCAATCACGCCGCCCTGACAGGCGATGAGGACGGGCACGCGGGCCTCTTCCAGCGCGTTAAAGGAGGATTGGATCTGGCGAATATTGCTGCGGAAGACTTCTGCGGCCGTGTAATGGTCAGCCGCTTTTGCGGAGACCGAGCCATCAGAGGCAAAGACGGAGAGGTCCATACCCGCGCTGAAATGCTTGCCTGTTGAAGAAATTACGATCACGCGGGCGAGGGCTTCGCTATCGATTTCGCGCACGATGGCTGGCAGTTCGTTCCAGAAATCCTTGGTCATCGTATTCATCGCGTCGCCGCGTGACAGGATAATGTGGGCAACTTTGTTCTCAATCCGCACATCAAAGCAGGCGTGGGTCTTCTTCAGCATCGGTGTTTCTCCCTAGTTAGCCGCAGTTTAACCCACGAGGCACGAAACCACCAGACTCACCCAGCGGGAAGCAGTTTGGAATTGCTTTCAAGCGCGTTACCCGTTTTGATAGCTCTAGCAGAAAAAGAGGGTTTACGATGCGAGCGATATTAGCCGGGGCGTTGGCCCTCTGCTTGTTCCCAGCCGGATGCGAGACAGCAGATTTAGAACAATTTGGTGAAGTGTTTGGCGAGGTTGTCGGCGGCACAGACGGCGCTGATGGTCTTTCAGGTTCGGAAGTTGAAGCCGGATTGCGACAGGCGCTGACCATAGGCACCGAGCGCGTGGCGGGTCAGATCGGGGTGACCGATGGCTACTGGCAAGACCCGCAAATCCGCATTCCGCTGCCCGGCCGTCTGGGTGAGGCGCAGGAACAGCTCGGCCGGTTCGGCCTCTCCGGACCCCTGGATGATCTCCAACTCCGCATGAACAGGGCCGCCGAAGACGCGGTTCCGGCTGGCAAACGCATTGTGATTGATGCGGTTCAATCGATTACAATTCAGGACGCTTTCAGCATTCTGAACGGCGGCGATAGCGCGGCGACCGATTTCCTGCGCGGTCGAACTGAGGCGAGCTTGCGCACCACTTTCACACCTTTTGTCGAGGACGCGTTGCAATCGTCGGGTGCCTACCAGACCCTCGATAGCGTGACGTCCAGCCAGCCGCTGCTGCAGGCTTATGCCGGGAACTTCAAATCGGATTTGACAACACACGCTGTAAATTTTGGCCTGAACGGGCTTTTCAACTATCTCGCAGTTGAAGAAAAGAAGATCAGGGATAACCCGGTTGCACGCACGACAGAGCTGCTGCGCCGCGTATTTGGATCAAGGTAGACGATGCGTCGCTTCACATTTGAAGCTCCTGACGGAGATTTGGCAGCACTGGAGTTTGGCGATCCCGCCGAGCGTTTAGCGGCCGTGTGGCTGCATGCGACCGGCTTTAACGCCATGACGTATCAGTCAATCCTTGCGCCATTAGGGTTGCGGACCAAGATTCAAGCGGTTGATCTGCGGGGTCATGGGCGCTCCACGCTGCCGGCCAAGCCAAGCACGTTGAAGACCTGGAGAACCTATCGCGACGATGTCATCGCTTTCCTTGACCGGGAGTCTCCGACAAAGAAGGTCGTTCTGGGTGGGCACTCCATGGGCGGTACAGTTGCGCTTCTGGTGGCCGGGGCAAGGCCGGAAAAAGTCGCCGGGCTCGTGCTTGCTGATCCAGTCATTCTGACGCCGCGTTATTACACCTATATGCACCTGTTCCCGTTCGGTGGTGGCAGCCATTATATGGCGCGTCAAGCGCGCAAGCGCCGGGCCGAGTTTGGCTCAACCGATGAGATCAAGGAAAAATATACTGGACGTGGCGCGTTCAAAACGTGGCGCGATCCTTTCCTTGGCGACTATATCATTGATGGCTTTGACCGCATCGATGAAAATGGCCCGGATAGCGAAGATCAGACTTGGCGGCTCCTCTGCGAGCCGAAATGGGAGGCCGCAACCTTCGCCGCACAGCGCAACCGCCCGTGGAATGCGCTGTCTAAAATCAAGAAACACAAAATCCCGATTACGGTTTTGAGGCCGGATAGCGAGTCGGTCATGACAGATGCCGTCGCAGCGCGGCTCCTGCGTAAATGTCCGCATCTGGTTCTGAAAGAGCGCGCGAATACGACCCACTTCTTGCCCATGGAAGCGCCATATGACGTGCGCGATCAGCTTTCAGATTATATCTCAAGTCTGATTGAGGGCGTGGCTTCAGACGAGTTCGGGCACGTTAAGCGCAGCTTGCGTTAGGCTTTTGGTTCGGCGGGTTCTGGAGCGTTTAAAGGCAGTCTCAATAGTCTGCGTGCCAGAAGTCTATGCTCATCCTTGATGTGCACACCGACAATGCTGAGCGCTGTGGCGAGAACTGTGGCATCGTCTGTAAAGCCAAAGCCTGCAACCACATCTGGGATCACATCGACGGGCAGGACGAAATAGCCGAGCGCGGCAAACAGCGTCAGCTTCACCTTTCGCGGCGTTTTTTCATCCACCGCGCAATAATAAGCAGCGGCGAGATCATCTGCGAACGGAATGCGTCCCGCGACCCTCAATAATTTCGGGATCAGGCGGCGTTTCGTGCGCTTGGCCTGCTGTTCTGTCGCCAAGGGCAGGCGCGTGGGAACATTTTCGCCGTTTTCGATAATGATTTCCGTTGGGTCAGACATTGGCTCCAGGGTGCCTTCCTTCTACATCGCTTGCAAGATAAACATTGGAGAACCCTTATGGACCTCAATTCAAACGTCTCTGCCGTCATCACCGGTGGTGCCTCGGGCCTTGGCGCCGCAACAGCGCGGCTCCTGTCCAGCCACGGTGTCAAATGCGCTCTCTTCGATCTTAATGAGGAAAAAGGCGAAGCTATGGCGGCCGAAATCGGCGGTGTATTCTGCAATGTGAACGTGACCTCTGATGAAAGCGTTGATGCAGGCTTTGAGAAATCCCGCGCCGCCATCGGCCAAGAGCGTATCCTGATTAACTGCGCCGGTACGGGCAATGCGATCAAGACAGTAAGCCGCAACAAAGAGACCGGCGAGATCAGTCACTTCCCGCTCGATAAATTTGACTTGATCATTCAGATCAACCTTGTGGGGACGTTCCGTTGCATCGCGAAGTCCGCGGCCGGTATGGCGACGCTGGACCCCGTCGACGGAGAGCGTGGCGCGATCGTGAATACAGCCTCTGTCGCCGCAGAGGATGGCCAGATCGGACAGGCGTCTTACTCAGCCTCAAAAGGCGGTGTGGTTGGCATGACGCTTCCGATTGCCCGCGACCTCAGCCGTGAACTGATCCGTGTGAACACGATCCTGCCGGGCATTTTTGATACACCGCTTCTGGCCGGTGCGCCGGAAAATGTGCGGCAAGCGCTGGGCGCAATGGTGCCGAACCCGGCCCGTCTGGGTATTCCGGATGAGTATGCGTCTCTGGCGGTCGAGATGTGCCGTAATGGCTACTTCAACGGTGAAGACGTGCGTCTTGACGGTGCGATCCGCATGGCGCCGCGCTAGAATCTTTCAAATCTAAGAAGAAAGCCCGGCTTTAAAGTGCCGGGCTTTTTTTAATCTCAGACTTCAGGACGAAGGATTGTCGGCGAGAGGTTTTGCAAAACCTCAGATGCGCTAAAGAAGGCTGCGTCATCCGGCTTCGCACCGCGGCCCATCTTGATTTCCGCCGAGGCCTCGTAGCGGATGATTTCGCGAACGTCATAACCGCCCCAGAACGGATCATGATAGCCGAAGCGTGAGCGATATCCGAAACTGGCCGGGTGATGGAATCTAGAGATGCGTCCGCGCGGGCCGTAGAAGCGGTAATTGCAGGCAAAACCGGAATAGAATGGATCATATCCAAAGCCGGTTGAAACAAGGCTACGATCAGCCTCTGTGTCGCGCGTAACGACGCGGAAATGGTCAAAGCCCTGCTGATCGGTCAACTCAGCCGCGCGATAGAGAAGATAGGTCTCCACCGTTTTGCGGTCCGTCAGGCTGTTCCCAGAGAAGCTCACCTGCCAGCGATTGTTCTCAATCTGCTGGTTCGCATAGCCCTTCTGGCCATCAATGGCGGCCTGATAGGGTGTCGCCGTTGCGCAAGCACCGAGCAATGCAAGCCCCGCGACTGCTGCCAAAATCCGTGTTTTCGTCATGTTCACACTCCTGACTGCATTCTGCATTCATATTCTATTAACATATGCAAGCTGAACGCCAGACAACTTTCTTAACAAAAATTTGATCAGCGTGACCTGGATCACGCTCTAATCTGCAAGGTCGGATAGTCTATTTATGTTGGGCGCACGCGGGGGCCGGGGCTGATGGGTCATTAAATTTTCTTCTCGCACCTAACTTAGCCGATGGTGAATCCCCTTCATCATCGGTCTTTTTTAAATCCCGATCTCAAGCATGCGCTGGAAAGCCGGGCGGGCCTGCACTTTCGCGAGCCAGTCTTTCGAAGCGGGCTTATCCTTCAAAGCTCCGCGTGCATCGCTGGACATCACCTGAAAGCCCATCAGGCAATCCGCAGCGGTAAAGGTGCTTCCTGCGAAATAGGCCTGCTTGGCCAGGTGAGCCTCGATATGGTTGGCGGCCTTCGCGGCTTCAGCGGCCATCACGCCCGCTAGGGGATGCTCCAAAAGATCCGCGTTCATAAGGTAAAAACTAAACAGGCCCGGTAAGAACACCGCGCCTTCGGCCGAGTGCACCCATTCAAGATACCGCGGATAGTCTTCGCTCTCTGGCTTTGGATGAAGCTTATGATCCAGATCGAACTTTGCCAGCAAGTATTCCGCGATCGCTCCGGTCTCTGCAATGATAACGCCGTCATGATCCAATAGGGGCGACTTTCCCATTGGATGAATGTCGAGCAGAGCCGGTGGCGCCAGGTTTGTTTCGGAATGGCGGGTATGGTGAACGATCTCATGGTCGACGCCGAGCTCTTCGAGGAGCCAGACGATGCGCTGTGAACGTGAGGCGTTGAGGTGATGAAGTTTTAGCGCCATGGCCACGGGTCCTTTTACAGTGCTGTTTCGAACTCACTGTGAAGGGGTGCGGCCATGGCTGGCAAGGGCAGTTTTGCGTTACTCGTCGCCCTTGAACAGGATGACTTTCTGGTGCGGGAACGGGATTTCAATCCCCGCGTCGTCGAGAGCTTTCTTGACCGCTTCCGGGACAGAATAGCGGACTTTAAACCAGTCTTCGCCCTTCACAAAAGGACGCGTAATGAAGTCGACCGAGCTATCATTCAGCGTTGAGACAGCGATATCGGGCGCCGGGTCATTCAGGACCAGCTCATGATCTTCAAACACTTTGGCAATCACAGCACGCGTTTTGTCGATGTCGCTGTCATAAGAGACACCAAACGTCATTTCGACGCCGCGGATCGGGTGATGGCTATGATTGACAATCTGCTCGCCCCAAATGCTGCCATTCGGGATGATGATCTGCTGATGGTCAAATGTGCGGAGGACCGTTGTGAACAGTGTGATCTCTTCGACATTGCCGAATTGCCCTGCCGCATCGATGAAATCACCCACTTTGTAAGGGCGGAAAATCATCAACATGACACCAGCGGCCAGGTTGGACATGGCCCCTTGGAGAGCGAGACCGACCGCAAGACCTGCGGCACCCAGCAAAGCGATAATGGATGTCGTCTCGACCCCGAAGCGGTTCAGGACGGCGATAAAGACGAAAGCGAGGATTAAGTAGCGCGCGAGACTGCCCAGAAAGTTGAACAGCGTCGAATCGAGATTGTCGTATTTCGCGCCTAGTCCTTTGACGAGTTTGCCAACCCGTCCCGCGATCCAGAAGCCGACGATCAGAATGACCAGCGCCAGTAAGATATTCGTGGCCCAGGACACAGCCATAGGCCCATATTGTTCAATATATTGATCCATAATTTGCAACCCCCTTTATTGTTGCGTGTTGAGCATAGCAGGTTTGGGGAATTGCGTAAGGCAGGCGCGGATTTGGTTGCCTTAAATAAAAACGGCGACCCGTAAGCCGCCGTCCTTCATATTGAATTTTCTGTTGAGTTAGGCCGCAGCGGCACCCATGACGGCTTTCACTTCGAGGAATTCCTCAAAGCCGTGCTCGCCCCATTCGCGGCCGTTGCCTGACTGTTTGTAGCCGCCGAACGGTGCTGTGAAATCAGGGCCTTGGCCGTTGATCTGGATCTGGCCGGCGCGGATCTGATTGGCCACTTTAGCCGCGTCTTCAGCTGGACCCTGAACATAGCCCGCAAGGCCATACTCAGTGTCATTTGCCATTTCGATGGCCTGCTCAAGATCGTCATACGGGATCATGGTCAGGACAGGTCCGAAAATTTCTTCACGCGCAATTGTCATCTCATTTGTGACATCCGCAAAGACAGTCGGGCGGGCGAAATAACCGCGATTGAGGCCTTCAGGACGGCCCGTGCCACCTGCGACGAGGGTTGCGCCTTCATCGATGCCTTTCTGGATCAGGTCCTGGACTTTCTGATACTGATTGCCGTTCGAGATCGGGCCAATGGCGCCGCGCTCTGCTTCGCGTGGCATCTGCACTTTCACCGCCTCAGCCGTTGCCTTGGCAATGGCTTTAGCCTCGTCATTCTTTTCACGCGGGACGAACATACGGCTCGGCGCGTTACAGGATTGGCCTGAATTGGTCATCATTTGCATCACACCACCTGAGACCGCCTGTTGCAGGTCTGCATTCGGCAGAACGATGTTCGGGGACTTGCCACCAAGTTCCTGAGCAACGCGTTTGACGGTCGGAGCCGCCGCTTGAGCAACCAGAACACCAGCGCGCGTAGAGCCCGTAAAGCTCATCATATCCACATCTGGATGACCGGACAGATGTGCGCCAACGCTTGGCCCGTCACCATTGACCAGGTTGAAGACACCGGCTGGAACACCGGCCTCATGCATGATTTCGGTGAAGATCATCGCATTCAGCGGTGAAATTTCAGAGGGCTTCAGCACCATTGTGCAACCCGCCGCGATGGCCGGGGCCACTTTACAGGCGATCTGGTTCAGCGGCCAGTTCCAAGGCGTGATGAAGCCGCAAACACCGATTGGTTCTTTTCGCAGCAGCGTCGAGCCGCGTTGTTCCTCAAACTCATAATTACGCAGGATTTGGCTCATTGTCGCGAAATGCCCCATGCCCGCAGGAACTTGCGCGGCATTAGCGAGCCACATCGGCGCGCCCATTTCGTCAGAAATCGCCTCGGCCATATCGCCCATGCGGCCCTGAATTCCCGCCGTGATCTTGTCTAAAAGCTGCGCACGGTATTCAACGCTGGTGCTTGAAAAGGCTGGAAAAGCCGCCTTTGCTGCAGCGACCGCTTTATCTACGTCGGTTGCAGACCCGAGAGAGATTTTCGCAAATGGCTCTTCAGTTGCCGGGTTCTCAACATCCAGTGAGCGAGGCTCTACCGGATCGACCCATTCGCCGTTAATGTAGAACTGCATATACTCTTTCATGGCTTTCGCCTCCCGTTGGCTGTTTTTGTCTTGTGAAAGACATATAGACGCTCAGTCGCTAAGGTGCGAGTCCGGTTTTCTGAAATCTCTGTGACGTCACGCTGGGTCAAAGAATTCTTATTACTTGAGGCGTATATAGGGTCTGTCATTGACTACAGAGGCGCGCTGAATGTTGGACACGGCTCTCGCTCGATTACAACGGTTCGAGCCCACCTTCCGGATGTGGGTGCTCTGGGTGCTCATTTATAGTGTCTATTCAACGCTAATGCCGCGCGAGCACGGCTATGATGTTGGGCACTATTACATCCAAACGGGCTGGGCTGCTCTTAATGACCGTTTCGCAACGGATCTTGCTGCATCTGAGATGCACAGTTTTCTAAATCCAGTCTGGAATGCGGGCCTTTGGTTCTTGATTGATACGCTGCCTGGTCGCGCTGTGGCCTTCATTCTGGGCAGTCTCCAAGCGCTCGGATTGCCTGCGCTTTATTATTTTACAAAACGCCTCTTGCTACGGGTCAGCGGACAAGCTGACCCGCTAATTGTTCTAGGTGCATCCGTGCTCGGATACATCTCTGCGATCCAAGCCCTCTATACAGGATCGCTCGTTACAGACGGTTTTTATGCAACGGTCATGATCGGCACCTTCGCGCTGGTCATGCCAATACGCGACAATACACCGAGCCTTAAGGTCCTTGCAATCGCAAGTGGATTGATCGGCCTCAGCGTCGGTTTGAAGCTGACGAATGTGCTTTATGCCCTCTATTTTGCGGTTTTTGTCCTGATCCTGATGCCGGATTGGCCTTCACGTATCAAAGGGGGTGCGATTTGTGCGGTCACAGGCTTGGCGGCCATTCTGCTAACCGGTGGATACTGGGCATGGCTACTCTATCAGGAGTTCGGCAACCCGGTTTTTCCCTATTATAATCAGATTTTCCTCAGTCCGCAGGGGCCCGAAGGCGGTTTTCGCGATCCGCGTTTCCTTCCTAACTCCAGCTTGGAAGTGCTGTGGCGGCCTTTCCTCTTTCTCCTTGATGAAAGGATGAATCTGGCCCGACCGTTTTATGATCCACGCTTTGTCTTTACCTATGTCGCAATGTTTGCGGGCCTGTTTGCTGTTTGGCGATACGCTCGCGACAGGAGTACGCACGCAAACCGCACACTGTTGGCCTTATCCGTCTCGTCAATCGTCACATATTTCATTTGGGCGCTGATGTTTTCGATCGAGCGCTATCTGACTGTCTTCTGGCTTATCGGCCCAAGTATAAGCCTAGCCGTAGCCCTCTTCGTGTTCCCAAATCTGTTTCGCATTAGCGCGGGCCGTATTGGGCTGCTCGCCAGCGCGGTTATCCTGGTTTTGGTTACCAGTGCACCGGACGTGCGACGCGTCCAATGGCAGGGTTGGAGCGAGCCTTACGTGTATGCTGAAATCGTCGACCCAGAGAAATATGACGGCGCGATCGTTGCCTTTACAGGTGACTATCCCACATCGTTTCTAGCGCCATTCTTACCGGAAACAGCAACCTTTACGTCTTTGGTTTCACCGGAGTGGAGCCGACCAGCGCTCGATAATTACCGCCCCAGAATTTACGATCTTATCCGGTCAACTGATCGACCGCTTTACGTGGCGCTGATCGATTTACAGGACAATTTTGATCTGACTGTGCAGCGTATTTTAGACGTAGAGACCGTAGAGGTAGAGACCGAGCTTTGTGAGCGGGTTGAGACCAGCTTCAATCGCGAAAACGAAGTCTGGTATCTCTGCCCAGCGCGGGTTTTAGCGGCTTCGTCCGCCGAAAATACCTCTTAGGACGTATTTGGTGACATCACGGGCGATGGTGCGCGTGGCATTATTGATCGCTTTCTCTGTCGTCGTCATGCGAGTGGAGCGACGTCGTGTAGAGCGACTGGATGAACGCGACTTTTTCTTTTCCAGCTCTTTCTTTGCCCGCTCTTCCTCTTTGGCCGCACGTTCAGCCGCTTCTGCCGCTGCTTCCTCGCGCTCAAGCAGGATTTCATACGCACTTTCGCGATCCACAGCCTCGTCATACAGACCGAGGACGGGGCTATGCTCCATCTCAGCCTTCCGCTCCGCTTCGGTGGCCGGGCCGAGGCGTGAGCTTGGTGGACGGATAAGCGTACGCTGCACAATGCCGGGCGCGCCTTTGGCATCCAGTGTCGAGACCAGTGCTTCACCAACGCCGAGATCAGTAATCACATCTTCAGTGTCGAAATCTGGGTTCTCGCGGAAAGATTGTGCGGCCGCCTTCACGCCTTTGCGTTCAGCCGGTGTGTAAGCACGGAGCGCATGTTGAATACGATTGCCGAGCTGGGCAAGCACACTTTCTGGTAAGTCGCGCGGATTTTGCGTCACGAAGAAAACACCGACCCCCTTGGACCGGATCAGGCGGACAACCTGATCAATTTTCTCCATCAGCGCGCGCGGAGCATCATTAAACAGCAAATGCGCTTCATCAAAGAAGAAGACCATTTTCGGTTTATCGGGATCACCGACCTCTGGGAGTTCTTCGAACAGTTCTGAAAGCAACCAGAGTAGGAATGTCGAGTATAGGCGCGGCGAATTGATAAGCTTCGTCGAGTCGAGAATATTCACAAATCCGCGCCCATCACGCGTCGTGCGCATAAAGTCTTTCAGCTTGAGCGCCGGTTCACCAAAAAATTGTTCCGCACCTTCACGTTCCAGAACCAAAAGACGGCGTTGAATTGCGCCTAGGCTGGCCGTTGCGATGTTTCCATACTCACGACTGATCTCGGCGCGGATCTCTTTGTCGCCCATAAAGTTCAACAGTTTGCGCAGATCCTTGAGGTCTAGCAGCAGCATGCCCTCATCGTCAGCATATTCAAAAGCGACGGTCAGAACGCCTTCTTGGGTCTCTGTCAGGTCCATTAGCCGTGATAGGAGAAGCGGACCCATTTCCGAGATCGTCGTGCGGACAGGATGGCCCTTTTCGCCGAAAACATCCCAGAAAACGGTTGGCGTAGACCCGTAATCATAGTCCTCAAAGCCGATTTTTTCCGCACGCGAGATCAGCTTCGCGTGCAGCTTGTGCTCCGGACTTCCAGACACGCAAATACCGGACAGATCGCCTTTTACATCAGCGGCGAAGACGGGAACGCCTGCTGACGCGAATCCCTCGGCCAGAATTTGCAAGGTGACGGTTTTACCGGTTCCTGTTGCACCCGCGACCAGTCCGTGTCGGTTGGCCCGGTTCAGTAACAGGCGCTGTGCTTCATTCTGCTCTTTGCCGCCACCGCCAATGAAGATGCTGTCGCCCATGCCGAACTCCCTTTATCTGCCTTGAGGCTTAGGGAATCCGGCGGATTCGGGCAAGGTTTGCCTGCACTAGCTCTCGTCTTTCGGGCGCTCCAGCAGGATGACATATTCACTGCCGTGCAAGCGCATCGCCATCTCGTCGTCTTCGAACTCATAAGTGAACAAGCGCTCTGAGTCCTCAAACAGGATCTGATCCTCGTTCACGCGGATGTCCTCATAGTCATAGTCGACATATTTTCCACGCGGATTGCGGCGTTCGATATCCACATCTTGCCAGGAGCTATCCTCGAGATCAAACGTTAGGATGTCGCCGCGATCAAACATGCTCTGATGCTCTCTGACGAGAGAATCAGACTGATCAACTGCTAACTTTACGACCCAAGGTCCATCCAGTCGCGCCAGCGGAGATAGAGCCTCCTCATCAAACGCCATCCCAAGCTCAATTTGCAGGTTTGCTTCGACAGAGGCGAGCAGTTTGACCTCATCACGCAAGCCTAGACGTGAGGCACGGGCAAGTTTCGCTTTCATCGCTTGCACACTTGAAAGCGCAGCCGTCATCCTCTCATCGCTGCCATTTTCATAGGCATCGGCTGCAATATTTAAGATTTCAAACTCATCCGCCAATAACGCCGCGGTTTGCAGGCCCTTGCTGGGCTTTCGGGCATATGATGTGACGGCCAAGCGGTCGCTGCCATCGGGGCCGATAACGCCTTTATAGCTCAGGGAGATATCGATGCCAGGTTCAGTACTGTCTCCGGATAGAGCTACGAAAACACCGCCTGCTTTGTTTGACAGAAAGACGGTTGGAATCGTGAAGCGTAATCCCGTTTCATCAATCTCGATCATCTCACCCGGAACGCCATATATTGCCTTTATGGTTTGATCATTCCTTGGTGTGAACGTCACCTGCAGATCTTGAGCAACTTCCGTCATTAGGAAGTCGAATTGTTCTGAAAACAGTTTTTCCGCATCAGCGCTCGATTGCAGATAGAAGAGATTTCCACCGCGCGCGGCTGAAACCTTATTGGCCAGCTCTGCGCCAAAATGATCCGCGACCCCTATGGTCGTAAGCCCAACGTCTCGGTTGGACGCCTCCACAGCCATACCGATAAAACTGTCCTTATCCGTATTGCCGACATTCGGGCGCTCGTCGGTGTAAAGCATCACACGCGTTGTGCCATCGAAACGCTCCTGCGCGTCAAATGCCGTGTCATAGGCAAGCCGCAGCCCCGCCTCCATTGCTGTCGATCCGCTGGAGTAGATTCCTTCAATCGCCTCGCGGATGGCCTTTCGATTTTTACCAACCTCGGACACGCGAATAACAGTATCGGTGGTTGAGCCGTACTGTACGACCCCCATGCGGTCGCCGTCGCGTAGATTATCGAGCGTCAGCAGCATTGCTTCTTTCGCCAAATCAAGTGGTTCCCCGCTCATAGAGCCTGACTTATCGACAACAGCAATAATGGTGACAGGCGCGCGCTGGAAGCTATCCTCGGTCAGATTGGTGCCAAAGCCCAACCCAATGAGAGAGGTCACGTCCTGTTGCGTAATCATGCTCACCGGCATCGCCTCTACGCTCAGGCAAAATGTTTGCGCACAAGGAGCAGGCTCCGCGAGCAAGAGATCGTGCCCCGACAGCAATCCCTCTGCTGTGATCGTTCCTGCCTTCGGTATTCCGTTCAGCCCTGAAACAGCGCCTCTGAAATAATTGATATCCTGCGCGCCGCCCTGGGTAACCCGCATTCCGGTTACCGTGACCGTATCAAGAATAGGGTCTTCATCCTCGGTCTCTTGTGCAAAGCCGAATGGAACCGATAAAGCTAGCGCTGAAACGAGTATTGTGAGCTTATAAAATTTCATCTTATGCCTCCCTTTTCCTGTAGAGGTTAACCTAGCATGACGTTACGTCAAGTAGAGGATCAAATACCGGAGATCGACGATGGCTGTTGAGGCGGACGGCGTCGCGGTCAAAGACGCGATGGTCTTTCTATTCGCAGCCGGTGTGATTGTGCCCGTCCTGAAATGGGGGCGAGTCCCCGCGGTTCTGGGCTTTGTCTTTGCGGGTTTGACGCTGGGTCCCTACGGCCTTGGCCGCTTTAGTGAAGATGTCGGCTGGCTCAGCTTCTTTACGATGACCGACCCTGCCGCCGCCGCGCCCTTCGCTGAGCTTGGCGTCTTATTCCTGCTTTTCCTATTGGGGCTGGAGCTGTCATTTGAACGCTTATGGGCGCTGCGCCGCGTCGTGTTCGGAACAGGCCTGCTGCAGGTCTCAGGCTGTGCGGTTCTGATCGCGCTATGCGGCTGGGCACTTGGGCTTGATCCGATTGCAGCGACAGTGGTCGGTTTGGCTTTATCGCTCTCATCGACCGCGATTGTGATGCAACTCTTGATCGACAATCGCCGCGTCGCGACCCCGCTTGGGCAGACTGCGCTCGGCGTTTTGTTGATGCAGGATGTTCTGGTCGCCCCAATCCTGATTTTTGTTGGTTTTGCGGTGGCTGAAACCTCAGGGCCTTTGCTTCCGGCAATAGCCCAATCGCTGCTCCAGGGTGTGGCGGCTGTCGCAATCATTGTTCTGATTGGGCGATACGGCTTGGCGCGCCTGTTCGGGCTCGCTGCAGCAACGGGCGGACGTGATTTCCTGATGGCGATTACGCTCTTTACCATCGTCGGTGCGTCAATCCTGACCTATGCTTCAGGTCTCTCACTCGCACTCGGTGCTTTTCTGGCCGGACTGCTTTTGGGAGAAACAGAGTTCCGCCATCAGACTGAAATCGACTTGGAGCCGTTCAAAGGGCTACTGCTGGGTCTCTTTTTCATGACTGTTGGTATGGGCTTAGACTTGATGGCGGTCTGGGCGATCTGGCCTCAAGTTATTGGGGGGCTTGCCACCATGCTCGTCATAAAAACGGCCGTGACGTTTACAGCGTCGCGAATTTTTGTGGGCAACACGCCGCTTTCCATACGCGCCTCATTCATGCTGGCACCGGCAGGGGAGTTTGCCTTCGTAATTATTGCGGCAGCTATGGCAGGCGGCCTCTTCTTACCGGAGCAGCAGACTTTGATCGCTGCGATTGCCGGGCTGTCAATGATCCTCATCCCCGGAATGAGCTGGTTCGGTGCTCTGATCGCGAAACGGCTTGAAAGCGAAGATGAAGCCCATCTTAAACCGAGCGATCTCTCTGGCTTGAAAGGCCATGTTGTGATCTGCGGCTATGGCAGGGTCGGCGAGTCGATTGCAGATATTCTGGAGGCTGAGGATGTCCACCTCGTCATTCTGGAACGACAAGCATCGCGCGCCTCAAAAGGGCAAAGCCAGGGCAGAACCGTCTTCTTCGGCGACGCCTCACGACCCGAGATCCTTGATCTGGTCGGTGCAGACGAAGCGACGCTATTTCTTGTCACGCTGGATGACCCGGTCGCCGTCACCTCAATCGTCAAAACGATCCGTGCGCGTCGACCGAATGCCCCCATCATGGCGCGCGCAAATGATGCCGATCACGCACACGATCTGAAACGCGCGGGTGCGAGCTTTGTCATCCCCGATGCGATCGAGGCCGGCTTGCAACTGGCGGGACGTGCTTTGAGCGAGTTTGGCTATGACAATGAAACCGTCTGTGATCGTTTGGCCGCTGAGCGAGAACGGGAATACCGCCGCGCTTGACGTTTTCTTTCGAAATGCGGCACTGTTTTCACCCAAGGGGAGGTTCATATGACCATTCAGTCTGGAATGACCGGGATCTGGATCATAGCGACAGGCGTTATGATTGCTCTGCTCTATTTCGGTAGAGCGATCCTAGCGCCATTTGCGCTGGCTGTTTTTCTATTCCTGGTCATGGAAGGCTTTGCCCGCGTCATTGATGAGCGCTCAGATCTGTTGAAGCGGGGGTGGTCGCGGGCCTTGGCGATCCTGACCGTTCTCGGTGGTTTCATCGGGTTTATTGTTTTGTTGGCCCGCAGTGTTGCCCAGTTTGGAGGGCAATCGGCTGACTATGAGCGAAAGATCAATCAGTTAATTGCCGATGCCTACACACTGTTTCAGATCGGAGATGCACCGACTCTGACTGAGCTTGTCTTTAATGAGACAGGACAACGTTTTTTTGGAACGATCGCCAACGCAACCAGCAGCCTAACCGGAGATTTGGTCCTGATCCTGATCTATGTCGCTTTCCTTTTTCTGGCCCAATCTGCTTGGCCCCAAAAACTGGATCGGATTTTTCCTGATCAAAATCAACGCGCTAAGGTCAAGGAGATCGGAAATGAGGCGCGGCGGGGGATTGAGACTTATCTTTGGACCCAGACCGTTATTAGCGCGCTAATCACAGTGCTCACCTATATCACACTGATCGTTCTCAGCTTAGAAAACACGCTATTCCTGTGCGCGCTGATTTTTATCTTAAACTTTATTCCGACAATAGGCTCTATCGTTGCCGCACTTGTGCCGCCCCTTTTCGCGCTTGTGCAGCCTGAAATACCGGCATGGATACCGGGTGATGACCCCCAAAATACGTATATCTTCGCCGCGCTGGTTTTTGCAGGTGTCAGTTTCTGGCAGTTTTCAATCGGAAATTTTGTTCAGCCCCGAATTATGGGGGATACGTTAAATCTATCGGCCTTGGTCGTGCTTTTGGCACTGGCAATTTGGGGGGCAATCTGGGGAATTCCAGGTATGTTTTTGTCAGCCCCGTTAACGGTCCTGATGATGATCTTGTTCGCGCAGGGCGATTCGACCCGGTGGATTGCGATCCTCTTATCGGCCAATGGGGATCCCAAAGGTTCAAGTTCCTTAGCGGCATTCAAGGAAAATATAGAAACGGCAGAAAATTCTATCAGTTAAAACTGAGTTTTTATCGTGACATCTAGAAAAGGATTTCCCTATAGGGTCTAAATAAGGTATCTATAGATAGCTTATTAGAGATCCGGCCTCCGCGTGCGTCCCCCCACCCAGCCTGCGGAAGAGGTCGGTAGGACCCACTGGACACGTCCCCGTTCAGTGGGTCCGCTTTTTCTTATATACCATGTAATATAACGTTCGTATGCGCTAAGTCACGCCTGTTTATGCAATTGAGTTGCAGTGCGCCAACCCGGTTCAGGGCTTTTGAAGGTTTGTGACCAGATATCGAAACTATTTGCTATATTTGGGATATTCCGATGACTAAGCTGCGCCGCTATCGGTTGCTTCACTTTCCAGAGCTTTGGCCAGCTCAAGCAGGCGCCGTCTTGGTCGCTCGCTAAGGCGGTAATAGGCTCTAACCAGTTCAAGTGTTTCTTTTTGACTCAGAATATCGCCATCGAGTCTTTCAGCATCATTCGCAGCCAAGCCTTGCAAGTCTTGCGCTTCTAAGCCGTCAAAAAAGTATTGAACCGATACATTTAGAGCTTTTGACAAATCGTAGAGCCGTGAAGACGTCACACGGTTTGCCCCACACTCATACTTCTGAATTTGCTGAAAGCGCACACCGACCAGGCTGGCGAGATCTTGCTGTGTCATTCCCAGCAGGCGACGTCGCCGGCGGAGTCTTTTTCCCACATGAAGGTCAGTTGCGTCAGTCATACTTTTTCTCCCGAACTGAAACCGCTCGCTAAAAGTGAGCGTTTCAATCTGAATGTTTCGAGAGAAGTGGACGCAAGACCCGTGCCGAAACTGCAATATACAATACAGAAGCGTGCTGCGTCCCATATTTGCAACGACATTATGCGGCAGTGCGGCAAAAATAGGCTTGATTTTTGTGCGGTGCACAATATTCTCTAATCAGCACTCCGGTGCAGACGCCTTCTGGCGTTTCCTCCCTTACCTAATCCGCCGCGCCTCAACAGCGCGGCGCTTTTTTTAGGGGATTGATTTTAAGCACAGAACCGTCGTGCAAAACCCATTAAATCAGAGATAAGCTGCGTTAGAACATCTTTTGTCGGTGCAAACCCGTTATTCTTTTCCACCGACTGCTCATCCATATAGAGGCTCCGGTTAATTTCGATTTGCAGGACATGACAGCCGCGTTTCGGGCGACCATAGGTGCGCGTGATATAGCCGCCTGCGTAAGGCGCATTGCGGGCAACACTGAATCCGACTTTGCGGAAGTAACGCTCAACAAAATTGGTCAAGCGCGTGCTGCAACTTGATCCAAACCGATCACCCAGAACAATATCGGGGAGCCTTGGGCGTCCCGGCTGGCGTGATGGCATAGAGTGACAGTCAACCAGGATGCGTTCCGGCCATTCGCGTTCAAAATGCGCCAGTTCCTGCTTCAACGCCCTGTGATAGGTGTCATGAATATGCCCCAGACGGGTTTCCCCTTCAGCCTGGGTCAATTTGGAAGAATAAAACACTTCCCCAGTTGAGGCGACCTTGGGCAAACAGCCAAGTCCCGCTTTGACGCGTGTGCCCGGAAGTCCTGCGGTGCGTGGCAGTCCGTCACTAAACATACCGGCATCCAGTTCCCGCGCGTCCCGGTTCAGGTCGACATAGGAGCGCGCGTAAGTCGCATGTATGAAAGTGGCGCCGTGCGCTGGAGCCGCGTCGAACAGTTCGTTGACAAAAGCGTCTTCTGTGCGGCGCAAATTCATGAGCGGCAGCCGTAGCCTGTCTCTGAGATCAGCTGGATAGAGCGTGCCGCTATGAGGCGAAGCAAATAGAAGAGGCGCTTCGATGCGTTCAGGCCGGATTAGGTCAAATGCAGGTACCGTTAGCCCATCAGGCCGGGTCGTGAGAGGTGCATCAAAGCTCATGAAACTGAACATCAGTCATTTAGGCTGAAGGTCAAGCATGCATTGGTC
>JBCBCO010000080.1:0-9707 GCA_038630445.1 Pseudomonadota bacterium
CCACCGGGATTGCAATGTCATAACCATAGTGGATCCGCGTGCGCTCACAAGGGACACCATCGACACCGACCCCGATATATTTCCGCGCAGGCCCGAACGGAGATGACATCCGCCCTTCGGCCGGACGGATAAAACCATTTACGCCGCCCTGCCCGGCTTCGAAACGCTTGAACGCATCCTGCTTTTTGACCCAACTGCGCCCGGCATGCGCCTTCTGCTCTTCAGTACGCGCATCAACCTTATCACAGTCCATGCCCTCAATCACACGGAACGGATCGGTTCGTTCTTCTATGTCCAGAATTAGTGGTGCAAGATCATGCCCAACGGCTTCAATTTGAATCACTGCACTTTCGGTGCGCAACACACCAACCGTAGCGACGCCAGCCACATTAACAGGAATGGTTCGTTTCGCTTCACCGTTCAGGCCGGAAACGACAAGCACTTCCGCTCCCGGAGCCTGACAGAGTAACAGACCGGCTTGAACCGCCTGCCCCTGACAGGAGATCGATGCCGATGAGGACGCAACTGTTCCCGTTACATCAGCCGCGACAGGGTTCTGTCCGGCCCAAAGAAGCAGTCCCATAACCAGCTCACGCAAACCGATCATGCAATCTTGCCCATACCTTTCGCAGCTGCAGCCGCATCGACATAGGCTTCCTGCTTTTCTGCACTCCAATAACGCAGCGCTTCAATCGGAATTTTGCGGCCTGTGACCGCACAAAATACAAAATCGCCGGGTGAGATCAGTTCCAGATCCCCGGACAAATATTTTATTTTCGCCTCGCCGGGCGCGCGATTTGTCTTTTTTAACATGGAAAAACAATGCCCTAAATCGGCGCAAAAGGAAAGTGACAAGCGCATAAAGTTTTTGCTTTGTTCTTTGGAACATATGTGGTACACGAAGGTATTGCATGAGGGCTGGCGCATGGTTCGGTGGCCTAGTATAGACGAAAAGGAACGACTCATGGCCAAACCAGCGCTACAACTCGTGGATAAGGAGTCCGGCGTGGACAAACAGAAAGCCCTCGAAACCGCACTTGCCAATATTGATCGCGCCTTTGGTAAGGGCTCGGTTATGCGCCTCGGTGAAAAAGAAGCGTTGGATATCGAGTCTATTCCCACAGGATCGCTGGGTCTCGACATTGCGCTCGGCATTGGTGGCCTTCCGAAAGGCCGCATCATTGAGATCTATGGTCCGGAAAGCTCAGGTAAAACGACACTATCACTGCATGTTGTCGCCGAAGCTCAAAAAAATGGCGGGGTGTGCGCTTTTGTTGACGCAGAACATGCGCTTGATCCAGTTTATGCGGGCAAGCTCGGCGTAGATCTTGACGATCTTTTGGTCTCTCAGCCTGACACAGGTGAGCAGGCGCTTGAAATTGCCGACACTCTGGTGCGCTCCGGTGCTGTCGATGTTCTTGTCATTGACTCGGTTGCAGCCTTAACACCGCGTGCGGAAATTGAAGGTGAGATGGGCGACAGCCTGCCCGGCCTACAAGCCCGCCTGATGAGCCAGGCACTTCGCAAGCTTACAGGCTCCATTTCTAAATCAAACTGCATGGTCATCTTCATCAACCAGATCCGGATGAAGATCGGCGTGATGTTTGGTAGCCCTGAAACGACCTCAGGCGGAAATGCTCTGAAATTTTATTCGTCTGTACGCCTCGATATTCGCCGTATTGGCTCAATCAAAGGCCGTGAGGATGTGATCGGCAACCAGACACGGGTCAAAGTCGTCAAAAACAAGGTTGCCCCTCCTTTCCGTCAAGTTGAGTTTGATATTCTCTTCGGTGAAGGCATCTCAAAAACAGGCGAACTGATTGACCTTGGTGTAAAATCAGAAGTGGTCGAGAAATCAGGGTCATGGTATTCCTATGGCACGGAGCGAATTGGCCAGGGACGCGAAAAAACCCGTCAATTTCTGCTCGATAATCCAGCGATTGCAGATGAAATCGAATATGAAATCCGCAAACGGTCGGGTCTCTTATCCGAAGTTCTTCTCACCGAAGGCGGCGCGAATGAAGAGGCTGACGGAGATGACGCCGCAACAGGCTAAAGCTTAATTGGGTGACAAATCGCATGCGCCTGCCGCTTAGGCTTGGCGCATGCAGTGGGTCTGCGTATATGGCGTCCAGATGATGCGCAAACGCGCACACATTACGGGATAATGCCATGACGTCTGTGAACCAGCTACGCGAAAGCTTTCTGTCTTATTTTGAAGGTCAGGGGCATGCCCGCAAGGCCTCAGCCCCTCTGGTCCCGCAGGACGATCCAACCCTGCTTTTCGTCAATGCCGGCATGGTGCCCTTCAAGAATATTTTCACCGGTGCAGAAACGCCGTTTGCAGCCCGCGCGACAACCTCCCAGAAATGTGTTCGGGCCGGTGGTAAACACAATGACCTTGATAATGTCGGCTATACGGCGCGCCACCACACCTTCTTCGAAATGCTGGGGAATTTCTCCTTCGGCGACTATTTCAAGGAAGACGCTATTAAATTTGGTTGGGACCTCATCACCCGCGAGCTAGGCCTTTCCAAAGACAAACTCCTCGTCACAGTCTATTCTGAAGACGAGGATGCAGCGGCGATTTGGAAAAAAGTCGCTGGCTTTTCTGATGATCGCATTATCCGTATCCCGACATCCGACAATTTCTGGTCGATGGGTGATACAGGTCCCTGCGGCCCATGCTCTGAAATCTTTTATGATCACGGTCCGGGCGTTGCGGGCGGACCTCCCGGAACCCCAGAGGAGGATGGCGACCGGTTCATCGAAATCTGGAACTTGGTTTTCATGCAGTTTAACCAGAGCGCAGATGGAACGCGCGAACCATTGCCGAAACCCTCGATCGATACCGGCATGGGATTAGAACGGATCGCCGCCGTCCTGCAAGGCGAGCACAATAATTATGATATCGACCTGTTCAAAAATCTGATCGCCGCCGAAAGCGACGTCTACAAACAAACACCCAGCGATGAAACGCGCGCCTCTTTTCGCGTGATAGCCGATCACTTGCGAACATCCGCTTTCCTTGTGGCCGACGGTGTCCTGCCCTCTAATGAAGGCCGCGGCTATGTTCTGCGCCGCATTATGCGCCGTGCCATGCGCCATGCGCATATGCTCGGTGCGACTGAGCCAAGCATGCACAAACTGGTCCCAGCGCTTCGCCAAGAAATGGCAGAGGCCTTCCCGGAACTCGACCGCGCAAGCGCTGCCATCGAAACCGCCCTGCATGATGAGGAAGAACGTTTCCAGCGCACGCTGGGCCGCGGACTGGTCCTCTTGAATGAGGCAAGTGACAGCTTGAAGGCCGGTGATGCCCTCGAAGGAGAAACCGCGTTCAAACTCTACGATACATACGGCTTCCCGCTCGATCTAACCCAGGACATCCTGCGCGCGCGAGACATTGACGTCGATGAAACGGGTTTCAATGCGGCGCTCCAAAACCAACGCGAACGCTCGCGCGAGGGCGGTTTCACATCCGGTGATCAGAGCGCTGATCCGGTCTGGTTCAAACTCCGCGAGGCTAACGGACCGACCCGCTTTCAAGGCTATGATCGCCTGCACAGCGACGGCAAACTCATCGCTATTGTCGACGGCGATGATCAGCCCCGTACGCTCAAATCCGGCGCTCACGCGGCGCTCGTCTTTGATCAAACGCCCTTCTATGCCGAAAGCGGCGGGCAAGCCGGCGATCACGGCGACATCATTTTCACATCGGGCGCAAGATTTCGCGTCACCAATACACTTAAGCGTGCCGGAGATATGTTCGCGCATATCGGTCAGCTGATCGAAGGCACAATTCAAGTCGGTGAGACAGCGACTCTGAAAGTCGACAAGCGCCGCCGCGATGCGATCAAATCAAATCATTCGGCGACCCACATCCTCCACGCTGCTTTGCGTAATACACTTGGAACTCATGTTGCACAGAAAGGCTCGCTCGTAGAAGCAGACCGTTTCCGGTTCGATGTCTCTCATAATGCCCCAATGGATGCGGCGGAGCTTGAAGCCGTTGAGGACGAGGTCAACACGATCATCCGCCAGAATACACCGACGGTCACCAAACTTATGGATCCGGATACGGCCATAAACGCAGGGGCTATGGCGCTTTTTGGTGAAAAGTACGGTGATGAAGTTCGTGTTGTGACCATCGGCCATACTTTGGATAACCCTGACACAGCCTACTCTGTCGAACTTTGCGGCGGAACACATGTTGAGCGCTCCGGCGAAATCGGTCTCTTCGTGATCACGGGCGAAAGTGGCGTGTCAGCTGGTGTACGCCGCATCGAAGCCGTGACCGGGGCTGAAGCCATCGCTTTCCTGCGTGGGCGGGCCAATGTCGCGACGGATCTGGCCGACGCGCTGAAAGTTAGTTTAAAAGATCTTCCCGGCCGTGTTTCGGCGCTCCAAGACGAACGTAAAAAGCTGGAACGCGAACTCGGCGATGCCAAGAAAACCCTTGCTATGGCTGGTTCAGGCGGCGGCACACCTGCAGGTCCGGAAGAGATTAACGGGATCAAGCTCGTCGCGCGCGTGGCTGAAGGAGTCGGCGGCAAGGATTTGCGGGCCCTGGTGGATGAAGCAAAGGCTCAGATCGGCTCAGGCGTGGTTGTTTTCATAGGCGTTAATGATGGAAAAGCGGCGGTTGCCGTCGGCGTGACCAAAGACCTGACTGACCAGATTTCGTCCGTTGATCTGGTCCGCATCGCGGCGGCCGAAGTCGGTGGAAAAGGCGGCGGCGGTCGCCCGGATATGGCGCAGGCTGGCGGACCGGATGGTAGCAAGGCGGCGGCGGCGCTGGACGCGGTGCGCACTGCGCTTAACGGCTAAGCACTCAAGGATGGCGGGAAGATCGGCTCTTCATCGCCGGTCTGCCATTGCGGATATTTCTGCATAATTCGGGCAAAAAGCGGGCCTTCTATAATCTCGGATAGCCAGTGCTTTAAATGCGGGAGCGTTATATTGCCAAACCAATCGCGGTCTGTGTTGGCAAACTGGCGCACGAAGGGACTTATAGCGGCATCAGGGAGACAAAACGTATCCTTTATGAGGCCTTTGGTGACACTCAAACGGTCATTTAAGGTGCGTAAGTACACCAGTCCGCGTTCGCGGTGTTCTAACCTATCAGGCAGGTCATACCGGTTCGGGTATTTGTAGCGATCGAGCGCATGCTTGAAGGGGCCGTCACATTCATCGATAAGCGCGATCGCAGCCTCCATATCCACATTGAGCCAACTCTCGGGGTCATTCTCCCTCAAAGCCCAGAGCATCACATCGCGGCTTTCCTCCAAAACCGTGCCATCAACCCGCTGCAAAACCGGCACAGTCCCCTTTGGAGAAATCAGCAGCATTTCCTTAGGCTTATCACGAAGGACCACTTCACGCAGGCGACATTTCACGCCCGCCACATCCAAAGCCATCCGCGCGCGCATGGCATAGGGACAGCGGCGAAAACTATAGAGAATCGGCAGCTTGTCTCTGCCCAAGCTCGACAAATCAGGCACGTTTTCGGGGCTGCATGATGACATCATCGCCAATATGCGTTTCCCCGCGCGCGGCGGCAAGGCGAACCTGTTTCTGACGCTCGCGCAGGCGGACGAGGCGATCCTCGGTCAGGTTATCATGGCAGTGCAGGCACGAGACACCCTCTTCAAACCGTGCATCCTTACGGTCATCCGCGCTGATCGGTTGGCGGCAGCCATGACAAAGCTGATAGTCGCCCAACTCAAGGCCGTGGCGCACAGAAACACGATCATCAAAGACGAAACAGTCACCCTTCCAGAGGCTCTCATCCTGTTTGATCTCTTCAAGATATTTCAAGATGCCGCCTTCGAGGTGATAGACCTCGTCCATGCCCGTTTCTTTGACATAGGCGGTCGCCTTCTCACATCGGATGCCGCCGGTGCAGAACATGGCGACCTTGGGCGTTCGGCCCTCGGCCTCCAGCTTCGCTTTGAAGTCCTGAAACCAGTCCGGAAACTCACGAAAGGTCTCGGTCTGCGGATCAATTGCGCCTTCGAATGTGCCGATGGCGACTTCATAATCATTGCGCGTATCGATCAGGACGGTGTCGGGATCAGAGATGAGCGCATTCCAATCGGCGGGTTTAACATAAGTGCCAACGATCTTTTGCGGATCGATGCCGTCCACACCCATAGTGACGATCTCTTTCTTAAGCCGCACCTTCAAGCGCAGAAATGGCATCGCCTCCGCGCTCGAATACTTCACTGCCATATCTGCGCATCCGGGCAGTGCGCGCAGCGCCGCCTCACCCGAATCCATCGCCTCGGGCGTCCCGGCAATCGTCCCGTTCACGCCCTCACCCGCGAGCAGGATTGTGCCCTTAATACCAAGCCGCGCCAGAGTCTCGCGCAGAGGCCCTTGCAGCGCTTCCGGGTCCCCGAAACGGGTGAAGTGATAAAGTGCGGTGACGCGGATTTCAGTCATGCCGCGCTCCATAGCGCATGACGCAGCGGGAACCAAGATGGGGGTGCAGGTGGCTTTGCATTCCCGCCTATTTGCGCCATGCTGTCATTGGAGCAAGGCTGAGGGAGGCGTGATGCTGCTGCGTCGGATTACGAAACACGTCAAAGATCAGAACTGGTTCGCTGTCGGGATTGATTTCTTTATCGTCGTCATCGGTGTCTTCATCGGTATTCAGGTCGCGAATTGGAATGAGACGCGCTCACTGAAAGCACAGGAGCGATCTTACCTGATCCTCGTGCAGGAGGAGGTCAATCGCAATATCAATCTGACCCAGAAACGCTTGGCGTATTATACAACTGTGGGCGAGGCTGCGGGACGTACCCTTGAGTACTTGGAAGGAGAAGAGCCCTGCGCCGACACCTGTAGAGCGCTTTTGGTCGATGCCTTTCACGCGTCTCAATTTTTTGCACAACCGTTTAGTTCCGCAGCCTATGAAGACGCGGTCCAGCTCGGGTTTCCATCAAACCAGACCCTACGCGATACACTCAGCACGGGTTACAGAGGGCTAGTGAGCACCAACGTCAACGATCAACTCCCTGGGTTCCGCGACGCGGTGCGTTCGCACATTTCACCCCAAGTGACGCGCGTCTTATGGTCGGGCTGTTGGCGGCTTGATGAAGTCAAGCTGATCGAGACGCTCTCGCGCGACTGCGTCGCCGATTTGCCCGCCGATGAAGCGCTCGCGAGCATGGAACGCATGAGAAATGATCCGGAGTTGGCGGGCCTCTTAAGGCTTTGGATGGGCACGATTGTTTTGCAAAACATAGGCCCTGGCCTGCTAGACCCTGCACTCAATGAGATGAGCCAAATGTTGCAAGAAGAGATCGACAAGAAATGATCCTCCGCAGAGTCACACAACACGTCAAAGATCAGAACTGGTTCGCCGTTGGGATTGACTTCTTCATCGTCGTCATCGGTGTGTTTATGGGTATTCAGGTCGCGAATTGGAATGAAACGCGGGCGAATGCAGCGAAAGAGAAAGTCATCCTCGCCTCGATCCTGGAGGACATTGAGGACGATATACGGGGCCTCAATTCAGCTCTTGAGAGCGCTGTCCTAGGGACACAAGCGACAAATGAACTTCTCATCGCAGGGGGGCTCAAGCCGCTGACCGAGCTTAAGAATCCGGTTTCAAATGCAATTTTGATGCAGACCGATACACTCACTTCGGAACCGCCAGGAACGACTCCCGAACAGATCTGGACGGCGATTACAGTGCGCTACTATCCCGGTCATTCAGACGCTGCCTTTACCGGCCTTATGTCGGCCGGGGATTTATCGATCATATCGAACCCGGAACTCGCCAATAGTTTGCAGCGGTATGGCGCTGTTTGGGACGCCGTAGAGACGACTCAGGTCACTACATTTCGGCCAATGCGGGACCGGCTTGTTTTTGTGGGTCAGGAGTTTGGTTTGAGTCCCTACAAAGAGATCGGGAAAGATGAACTCGCAGCACTCATTGCACAAAATCCAGAATTTGAAGGTGCCGTCCGCACGATGCAAGAATATGGGGTGCTGCACCGGCAGGCCCTAACGACACTTCGCAACGATGCAGAAGTGCTTGCCTCCGATCTGCGCGAAGAATTAGGGATGAACAAATGATCTTCCGCCGCCTCAAAGCCCATGTCGAAAAAGAGAACTGGTTCGCGGTCGGGATCGATTTCTTCATCGTCGTGATCGGTGTCTTCATTGGTCTTCAGGTCGCGAACTGGAATGCGACCCAGTTTGAGCGCCGCGAAGAGGCGGCCATTGTGGAGAGGCTTCAGTCCGATTTTATCCGTATTAAGGAAGACGCAGACCGCAGTCTCGCTTTCCACGTCAATATGACCGAGGATCTCCGGATCGCGCTTCGATCTCTCAGATCTGGCGTTCTCAAAGATGACGATATTCCTGCATTTGAACGGGCGCTTTTGATGGGGCCTGCTTTTCAAACCAGCGCGGACAGGTCAGGCACGTTCACAGAACTCATGTCATCGGGCTGAGGCAACATTCTGCGTGACCGCGGCCTCTTGAATATCATGGTCGACTACGAAGATTTTCTCGAGCGTTATGCGTTTGCACAGAAGTTCTACACTGAATACTCCCTCCTTTACACAGAGGCATTCAGGCGTCAGGTCGATTACCGTGTTGATATCATGCTCTCAGAAGAACAATTTGCCTTGAATGAACAGGCAGAGCCATACGTCTTGTACGAATTCGAGGCATTGGTCGCCGACCCGGATTTCCACAATGCAACCGAAGAGCTTCTGTTCATGCACAGCGGGACCATACTATGGCGCAAACGGATCAGCGACCGCATTGATGCGATCCAAGAAAGACTTGAAGCAGCGTCCGACTGAGCCTTAGCGACGTCCCGCAAGAAACGGGTGGGCAAAGCGTGTCCCACGCGCCACTCTGCTGCCATGATGACTAAAACCTCCCCTTCCCCACTCCTAGACGAGCGCGCTGTTGCTTATGAACGCATGGCCGACGCCCTCGCCCATCTCGGCGAGACGTGGCGCGATTGGCCGGACCTTCGCGCTTGCGCCAGTGCAATGGGCCTTTCACCGAGCCATTTTCAGCGAGAGTTTACCCGCTGGGCCGGGATTAGCCCACGCCAGTTCCAGGCCGCGCTTGCCCATGGCGAGGCGGGCGATCTTCTACGCGAGGGCGCGAGCGTGCTGGATGCAACCTATGAGACCGGCCTTTCCTCTCCCTCCCGCCTGCACGACCTTTTCATTGCGCATGAGGCACTGTCGCCCGGTGAAGCGAAGGCCGGCGGGGACGGCGCACGCCTGACCATTGGCAAGGCGCCAACGCCGTTTGGGACAGGTGTCTTTCTAATTTCACCGCGCGGCCTGTGCGGGCTCGGCTTTGCCGATGATTGCCCGGTCGAGAAGACCGGATTTGTCCACCCGGGCTACGGCGAGGACAAGGTCTTTACCGACCTCATGGCCCGCCACCCAAACGCCGACCACACCCGCGATGACACCGAAGCCGCCCGCTGGGCCGCACGGGTTTTCGGTGATGGCGGCGAGATTGGTCTCGCGGTCTACGGCACACCCTTCCGCCGCCAAGTCTGGCGCGCGCTG
The DNA here is from genome assembly GCA_038630445.1 of Pseudomonadota bacterium. GTDB lineage: Bacteria > Pseudomonadota > Alphaproteobacteria > Caulobacterales > Hyphomonadaceae > Henriciella. The sequence goes on from JBCBCO010000080.1 coordinate 9,555, forward strand.
CTAGATATCCCCGCTGGCCAGACCTGGACCTATGGTGAAGTCGCCGCCCGCGCAGGCAATCCAAAAGCCGCCCGCGCCGCCGGGACCGCCATCGGCGCGAACACGATTGCATGGCTCATCCCCTGTCAGATGCAAGCGCGCGGTGACAGGGGA
>JBCBCO010000081.1:0-9537 GCA_038630445.1 Pseudomonadota bacterium
CCCCAAACCCAAGGACTATCCCCATGAAACTCCGTACACTGATCGCCGCAGGCGCCCTCGCCATCGTCCCGGTCGTCGCTGCAACCCCCGCCGCTTATGCTGACAAGGACCCAATCCAGACCGGTCGCTTCTCCAACACAGCCCTGCAAGGCTACGACACAGTCGCTTACTTCACGGACGGCGCGCCCAAAAAAGGCTCAAAAGAGTTCTCAACGGACTACAAAGGCGCTGAATTCCGCTTCTCAAGTGCCGAAAACCTCGCGCTCTTCACAGCCGATCCAGCCGAGTATGCTCCTCAGTATGGTGGCTACTGCGCTTGGGCTGTCAGTCAGGGGAATACAGCTCCGGGTGATGCGGAGCGCTGGGCCATCGTCGATGGCAAGCTCTACTTGAACTATAACAAGTCGATCCAGAAAAAGTGGGACGCAGACCGCGCAGGCTTCATTGAAAAAGCTGACACTGAATGGCCGACCGTCCTGCAATAAGCCGATAGAAATGAGTGCGTAGCTGATCCCCCATCCCCTTGAAGCTGCGTCTCAGACAGGCTTGTGCGGTGTCCTTCCCGCACGAGCCTGTCGCTTTTTTATCACTCGAAGCTCCCAATTCGACGGATTACGAAAAAGAAAGTGTGAGTGGCTCTGCGAACCATGTGATTCTCCCACCGTGCGTACTCAGCACACAACAGGAGATTAGATTATGAAAAAAGCACTTTCGCTCGCTCTTGCGACAGCAGTCGTTGCAGCAGCCCCAGCCTTTGCTCAGGGCAGTTTCTACGCAGATGGCGGTTATACCTTCACCTCAATCGACCTTGAAGACAGCGGCACATCGCTGGATGTCGACCTCGGCAGCATCACAGCGCGCGGCGGCTTTGACTTCAACCAGAATTTTGGCGTTGAGCTGGAAGGCTCCTTCGGCGTCGCTGACGAAGATGTTCTCGGTGCAACTGTCGAACTCAGCTATCTGATCGGCGCATATGGCAAAGTTCAGGCGCCTCTCAGTGAAACCTTAAATGTCTTTGCGCGCGCTGGCGTTGTCAGTGCAGAACTGGAAGTCTCCGGCGGTGGCATCAGCGAATCCGCCTCTGAGACCGGTTTTGGTGTCGGGGTCGGCGCAACAATTGATTTTGCCGAGAACCTCTATGTTCGTGGCGATTACACCCGCCTCGATATCGAAGACCTCGAAGCAGACGCGTTTACGATCTCTCTGGGTGTTCGTTTCTAGGATCTAGAACACTCTTAAACCACTTAACCCCGGTCTTTGAGGCCGGGGTTTCTTTTGTGAAACTCCAGACTTATCCTGACTTGGCTGCCGGAGGGACATCAAACATGCTGGTCAAAGCTTGGATTGCGGTTGGGATTTTAGAAGGTCTTTCGCGCATTTATATGACAAAGGAGACGTTATCAAACAGCGATGAGCAAACACTGCTCTATTTCGCGCCAGGTATCCTCCTGGTGATCTTTTCCGGCTCTACAACAGGGCTGATATATTTCATTCTGAAGAAAGCCTCCGGCCGAGTGATCATCGATTGGCTTGGATGGACCCAGCTCGTCGCTTATACGCTCGGCTCTGCGCTGACGGTGTATTATGGCCGTATAATCGCTGAAGGAATATCTGCAGGTGATTTTCCCGACACAGAGAGCCTCATGCCTCTATCGATCACCATCTCGACGTTCAGGGGGATCGCCACAGTTTTATTTTTCATTGCCATCATCATCACGATCAGAGGCTTGAAGACTCCCATAAACCTCCACACGTTCGACTAAAGCTCAAGCGTCCCGCTCCGCCCACACCTTCAGGATATGATGCGCCACAGCCATACCGGGCGGGGCATAAATCTCCGGATGTGTGCCTGCGAGGACTTGGCGCACCTCTTCGCGGGTCACCCAACGCGCGGCTTCCAGCTCGTCCTGCTGAACGGATATCTCAGTCGTTTCAGCCTCGATCAGGATGCCGACCATCATGGAGGATGGAAACGGCCAGGGCTGACAGAACAGGTACTCCGCCTTTGCCGGATCGGACTTGATCCCGGCTTCCTCTTCCAACTCGCGTGAGGCAGCCTGCTCAATCGTTTCGCCCGGTTCGACAAAGCCTGCCAGCGCAGACCAGAACCCGGCCGGCCACCCTGCTTGACGTCCCAACAGGCACTTATCACCATGCGTCGCCAGCATGATCGCAACCGGATCGGTACGCGGAAAATGCTCTGCGCCGCAGCTCGGACAAACCCGCTTCCAGCCAGCCTCGGCGACATCGCTTTCATGTCCACAGCGCGAACAGAAGCGGTGACTGCGATGCCATTCCAGAATAGATCGCGCAGTCGAGGCCAAATTCGCCTGCATCGGTGACAGCGAGCCCGCCGCCGCACGCATATCGCTAAACTCGCCCGTACCTTCAATCAGGGAGCCTTCGAGGCGAAATCCCTCCGCCATATTGACCGCGAAGATCGGATTGTCCGCTTTGTCGACGCCGAGAAAGACCCGCTCGACCTGAGGCTGCAACCGCGCCACTTCGGGACCCAGCCAGACCAGCCCTGCTCCATCGCGCGCCACAAGCGGTTGTCCCTTTTGCATCAGAAAAACGAGAACGGTCTCGCCTGCAAAAGCGCGATCCAGCCAATCTTGATCAGTTCGGTAATGAGCCGCGCGGTTGATGGGGTGGCTGCCGAGCGGAATATCATTGGACGTCGTCATCTTAGTCATCACTGCCACATAACAGTCTTCGCCCTCTTGTCACGGCCTGCCGCAAGGGCGATATATGCAATCAGGAGGCTGGCGGTGGACGGGTCACTCGCCAACCGGGTCAGGTCGGGAACGAAGCAGCCCTAACGAATTCGCCCCGGGTCATCGTCCAGTCTCCGCTTTTTCCCAGATAGAAATCAGGCGAGCAGTACTGGAATCTGGGCCACGTGATGCCCATGTTTGTGATAGACCATCATGCATCGCATCTTCGTATTTCATCTTTCAGCAATCGGGTTCACTTCACTGGGAGGGGGTCTGTCATGACGGATGGTCTCCCACCGCGAACCGAGGATCCCAAGAGACGGAAGTCTGTGGCGTTTATCATGCGGCGCAGAAAGCGCGGACGCGCGAGTATGGCGAATAGCAAAGCACCTGAAATGGCGGGTAATTATTATTCGCGCACAGTACTCCATAATAGAGGCAGTACGACGCCGGGTATTGCGAGGCTTTTTCTAGCACTTCTCGGTCTGGCATGCGGTATCGGACCGTTCATTGTTGTATTTATCGTTTTAGACTTTGGCGATCCAAGTGAGAGCTTTCCAGAGTTTACACCATTTCTACTGCTTGGTTTGATTATTGCGCTCTGCGCCATCTGTGGCTTGATCCTGCTCGCTGCAACGGTCCGGATATTTTGGCGTATTATTTTCCCGCAGAAGCCTCACAAAAAAGAGTAAGGATCGATGTCCGCGCTGACGCGCGCGGCATTGGGCAGCTTCAGCGCGCTGAGCCATGCCGCCATATAGGCTGATAAATCGACGTCGCGCGGCGAGGTTATCAAGAAGCGCAAGCGATGCCGCCCGCGAACGACGCTGATCGGGGCGGGCGCTGGGCCATAGACTGTGACCCCATCGCCGTGCGGTGCAGCTTTGCCCGCCATCTGGCCGATCTCTTTCGCTATCTCTGCATCGGGCGCAGAGAGGATCAAAGCCGCCATCCGTCCGAACGGTGGAAGGCCTAATTCCGCGCGCACATCTCGTTCAATCTGTAGAAAGCCGTCCCGGTCGCCGGCTTCCAGCGCCATCATCGCCGGGTTGTCCGGCTGATAGGTCTGCACCAAGGCGCGGCCCGGCCGCTCGGCCCGGCCTGCGCGCCCTGCGACTTGGGAGAGGAGTTGATAGGTCCGTTCCCCGGCGCGGAGATCACCGCCCGTCATGCCGGAATCGGCATCGACAACCCCAGCCAAAGTCAGGTTTGGAAAGTTATGCCCTTTGGCGACGATCTGGGTGCCCACTAGAACATCGATTTCACTTCCCGCCATCCGCTCAACGATGCCCCGCGTCGCCTCGCCGCCCTGAGCGGTATCAGAGGAAAAAATCTCAACCCGTGCGTCAGGTAAAAGCTGGCGCACTTCTTCCGCGATCCGTTCCACGCCCGGGCCAACGCCCATCAGCGAGTCTTTCGCGCCGCACATCGGGCAGCGATCCGGTTTCGGCATGGACCAGCCCGTCAAATGACAGACCAGCCGATTGGTGTAGCGATGCTCGGTCAGCCAGCTATCACTGCCGGGACTCTTCAAGCGTTCACCGCAGGCCTTACAGATCACGAGCGGCGCATAGCCCCGTCGATTCATGAAGAGCAAACTTTGCTCGCCTGCCCCGAACGTCTCGACGAGAGCGCGAGACAGGATTGGCGACATCCAGTTGCCCTTTTCCGGCGGGTTAGAGCGCATATCGACCAAAGACACGTCAGGCAGTTTCGCTGCGCCCGGTCTGGCCGAGAGTTTGAGCCTTTTATATCGCCCTGCCTCAGCGTTCACGACGGTTTCCAGTGCTGGCGTTGCGGAAGCGAGGACCACGGCTGCATCCTCCAATTTGGCGCGCATAACAGCCATATCGCGCGCGTGATAGGTGACGCCGTCCTCCTGTTTGAAACTGCTATCATGCTCCTCGTCCACGATGATCAGCTTCAGGTTCTGGAACGGCAAAAACAGGGCGGATCGTGCGCCGGTCACAATGCGCGCGCGGCCATGGGCGACTTCCCGCCAAGTCCGCCGCCGCTGCACATCTGAGAGTGATGAATGCCAAGGCGCGGGCCCTGCCCCGAAGCGGGCCTCAAAGCGCTCGAGCACGGCTTGGGTCAGGGCGATTTCAGGCAGAAGCACCAAAACTTGCGCGTCTGGATCGCTCGCGAGGGCCTCCGCTATCGCTTCGAAATAAACTTCAGTCTTTCCTGATCCTGTTATCCCATCCAGCAAAAACGGCGCGTACCCGCCTGCTTTCACCGCCGCGCGCAATTCATCGCCTGCCGCGGCCTGCTCAACGGTTAGATCGCGGCTTGGGCGATGGGGATCAGGAGGCGGAAATGGAGGATCGGTCGGCTCTTGGCGCGCTTTCAAGCTGCCTGCTTCCGCGAGGCCTTTGATCACAGATGCAGAGACGCCCGCCGCGTTGGCCAAGGTGGACGCGCTGGCTGGTCCAATTTGAGCCGCCGCTTCCAAAACTTTTTCACGCGCAGCCGTCATCCGGTTGGTACGATGTCCGGTCACCTCATAGGTCGTCTGAACCGGCGACGGTGACAGCCCGCCGCGTGCCCGTAGGGCCATCGCTAAAACCTGACCTGGACCGGCTACATTATAGCGCGCGCAAAAGACCACGAAGCGCCGCATGGCTTCGGTCATGGATGGGACGTCAAACACCTCGCTCAGTGGTTTCAGTTCGCGCTCAGGGTCGCTATCCTTGACCTCCCAGACCACGCCCAGCCGATCATACTTGCCGAGCGGCGCTTTGACATAGGTGCCCGCTTCAACGGTCAGACCCTCAGGAACCGCGTAATCGAACGGCTCCGGCAGGGGCAACGGGAAGAGGACACGCGCGATTCTCATCACTGTATTTCTAACAGGCTTGGCATCGCGCGAAACCACTCTTTAAGCATAGAGACCGATGATGAGGGCATGGACCTTATAGCAGGCTTTCTTGACTATATTGATCGCGAGAAACGCCTCGCGGGCAATACGGTTGATGCTTACCGTGCTGATCTTTCAGCCTTTTTTGGGTTTCTCAGCCTGCATTTGGGCATGGAGCCGAGAGTGCAGACGTTCTCGACCCTGCAAGCCCGAGATATTCGCGCCTTCCTCGCTCAGCGCCGACGCGAGGGTTTATCCGATACATCGGTCGCCCGGCTCTTGTCCGCGATTAAGAGCTTCTATCGTTGGCTCGACCGCGTCCACGGGGTGGAAAATGCAGAGATCGCATATTTGAGTGGCCCGAAACGCCCCCGTCGGCTTCCTCGTCCTGTGTCAGAAGTCGCCGCGAAGGATATTCTAATCCAAGCCGAAGCGCTGCAGGATGAACCATGGATCGCCGCGCGGGACGTGGCTGCGCTGAGCCTGATGTATGGCGCTGGCCTGCGCATCGGCGAGGTTCTGGATTTACCGGGCACGTCTGCCCCCGCACCGGAGCGTCTGCGCTTGACCGGAAAGGGTAACAAGACCCGTATCCTGCCGCTTATTCCGGCGGTTCGGGCTGCGGTTGACGCGTATGGCGCTCTTTGTCCTTACCCGCTCAATGCGGATACGCCCTTGTTCTACGGGAAGCGGGGAAAACGGTTACAAGCCCCGGTCCTGCGCGGACAGGTCCAGATCCTTCGTGGGGCCTTGGGCCTGCCGGAAACAGCGACACCGCACGCGCTGCGCCACTCTTTCGCGACGCACTTGCTTAGCCATGGCGCCGACCTGCGCGCGATCCAGACCCTGCTCGGCCATGCCAGCCTGTCAACGACGCAAGTCTATACAGGCGTCGACTCAGAGCATTTGCGAAAGGCCCATGCGAGCGCGCATCCGCGGGGATAGTTTCCAGATGTGACGACTTGTGGTTAATCTATCTTCGACGGATAGGAGCACTTGGATGAAACGAATTCTGCTCGCCACAGCTGCAATGGCAATTAGCAATACATGCTACGCTCAGGAGGCAGATCGCCCAGAAATACTAGTTACCGGCAAGGCTCAAGTAGAAGTCATTCCAGACACTTTTAAAATTGTTGGTGGTTTAACCACGCGAGGGCCATCACGTTCTGATGTCTTAGATGATCTAGCTCAACGTATCGAAAATATACGTCAAACTATTCCAGCACTGGAGGGGCTCGAATCCGTCGACGTAAAAACGTCTGAGATCGCGATATATTCTATCCGTCCCGAAGGGTGTGACGTAGAGGACTATCTGAGCGGGTATTCAGAAGATCCGTATCCGGAGGAATGTAACCCTATAGAAGAGTACGCAGGTGTTACCATAACCATCCTCGGAAGCCCGATCGCACAAGCGGGCAATGCACTATCACTCGCATCCGAGCTGGGTTTTGATCATCTTGAGGTGGACAAGTTTATAGTCAGCGATGCAGTACAATACGAAAATAAGGCAGAGAGCCTGGCCATGATGGATGCAATTGACCGGGCGAACCGGCTCGCGTCGGCATCTGGAAGCAGTATTGGTGAAATACTTGCGATTTCCGATGGAAACAGCCGTCAGCGTCCAAATTGGGCGGACTACAGTCAAGAAGTTCGAGAACCCATACTCGTGACTGGCAGCCGAATGGCGCGCCAACCAAACGTAAAACTCATGTTGGAGCCCGAACCGGAGATTTTTTCAGCTGAAGTTAAATTGCGTATTGCATTGGAAGCCGCCGACTAGTCCGGCTTCTTCATACCGAAATTTTTCCAGAAGAACTTATCCACGACACGTTTGGGTAGGAGCATGGGAAGCGTGAAATTGGTGAGCTTGTCCGGGACCGGGGCATAGCGTGCTTTGGGATTGTCGGCCGACAGGGCCTCTTCGATCAATTCAGAGACCTCATCAGGATCAAGGCCTTCGCGGCCACCCTTGAGCATAGTCTCGATGAATTTCTCCAGAGGCTCTGACCACTCGCTATTGGCGTAACTTTGGTCTTTGTTCTTATCCTCGGCTTTATCCCAGATCGGTGTTTTGACAGCACCTGGCCCGATCGCAATGGCATCGATGCCGTAAATGACCAACTCGCGGCGGAAGCTATCCGTCATGCTTTCCACAGCGTGCTTTGTCGCCGTGTATGCACCAAGGAAAGGCGATGCGAGGCGCCCACCGACGCTGGTAATATTAATGATGCGCCCCGGATCACCTTCCAGCGTTTCATCCATCCCGAGAAGCGGCAAAAACGCTTGCGTTGCGCGCAAAAGCCCGAATGTGTTGACTGTGAAGTGCGCTTCAAAGTCTTCCTGCGGCTGCAGGGCGAGCGGGCCCATATTGGCGATGCCGGCATTATTGACGAGGCCGGTGAGTTTCTGGCCATCAAGTGCTGTACGGATCGTCTCGGCGGCGGCATCGACCTGATCCTGGTTGGTCACGTCGAGGATGATCGGGATAAGGCCGCGCGCTTCGTCAGCGATTTCATCGGCGTCGGTTTGTTTGCGCACACCCGCATAAACGCGCCAGCCTTTATCAGCGAGGTATTCAGCCGCGCTGCGGCCGATCCCTGTGGAAGCTCCTGTAATAACGACGGTTTTCATGAGTGTCCTGTAAGTGTGTTCTATTTTTTATACGCGCAGGGAGATAAAATGGTTTAGTCCTTAGCTGCACCGCCCTTGATCACGCGCAGCTTCGGTTGACCAGTCTTGGGCTGCGAAACCACGGAGGTCTTCGACTCCGATTTTAACTTACTGGCTTTGACAAGTTGCGGCTTTGCTTTGGGTTTTGGTGGCGGTGGTGGAGGTGTTTCCTCGATATCGTCATCAATGTAACGGACGCGAGGCGTGTAGGCAGATTTTTTCTTTGAGCCGAGCGGTTTTCTTTGTTTAAAGCCACTGCCTTTGCCACGCGCTTTTTTGTCGATTTCTTTGAGTTTTAAGGTCTGAAGCGCCGAGAGCGGTTCATCTGCCGCGCCCTTTTCGAGATCGTGGAAGGCAGACCCATATTTCTCCACGCGCGCCTCGACCTCTTCCAGAAACTCGCGTTCCCAATCCGAGAGCGGCGGGCCTAGCCCCTGTTCAGCCAACGCGGCGGCCTTGCGTAATTTACGCAGCGCCTTGCGCTTTTTCCTCTCATCAATCTCGCGGGACATGAGCCAGTGTTAGCCTGATACGGGGGATTATAGCAACGCCAGCAGCATCATCGCATCAGCATCGTAAAGGGACAGCAGGGCCTCTTCAGGGTCACCATCGAGTTCGAGCGCTTCAGAAAACGCCTGCTCGGTCGACAGACCGTCTTCCTTCAGCTCCCGAATAGCGGAGCGCAAATCATCGCCGCCAAAGCGCAGCAGGCGCTCTTCGACTTTGAAGAAGCGATAGAATTCATGCTCTTCGACCGGATGTTCGCGACCCCAGACTTCGATGCTTTGGCCTGATAAATCGAACGCAGCGAAACAGGAGGGCTGTCCCCGATAGGATCTGCGTTCAATTTGAAATTTAGGCTGCTTCCCGAACAGGCTTTTCAACGCGGCGGCAAAACTATCCAGATCCCCTTTGGCCGAGCAGCATATATCCACATCACTAGCAGATGTGTGCACATCCAGAGCGGTTGAGCCTACCCAGACAGCATCGAAAGGCTCCAACTTTTCAAGCACATCATAAGCGCTCAGCAGCGCGTAAATGCCAGCCTGTGATGTCATTCCGCTCAGATTTCGCCAAGCGCGAGGAGGTAGACGTCGAGAATGGCTTCCTGCTCTTCACGCTCAGCTTTGTCCTGTTTGCGCAGGCGCACGCATTGACGAAGGGCCTTCGTGTCATATCCCATCGCTTTAGCTTCGGCGTAGACATCCTTGATCTGATCCGCGATCTCTTTTTTCTCCATCTCAAGCCGTTCGATGCGTGAGACAGTCTGGCTCGTGAAAAACTTCGCCA
>JBCBCO010000082.1:0-9471 GCA_038630445.1 Pseudomonadota bacterium
GCGGGCGTCGTCGCAGCGGTCCGTCGCGCGGGAATGATCTGCGCTATGACATGGACATCACGCTGGAAGAGGCCTTCGCGGGCAAAGACGCAGAGATCATTATTCCAACCGCGGTGACGTGTTCGACCTGTAATGGCAGCGGCGCAGAACCGGGGACCAGCCCTGAGACATGTGTGACCTGTGGGGGTGCGGGACGTGTGCGTACTAGCCAGGGCTTTTTCCAGATGGAGCGAACGTGTCCGACCTGTCGTGGAACGGGGCAGACCATCAACAGCCCCTGCAAAACTTGCAATGGTCAAGGACAGGTTCAAGAAGATCGCAAACTGTCGGTAAAAATTCCGGCGGGCGTTGAAACCGGCATGCGCATCCGCCTGTCGGGTGAAGGCGAAGCGGGCGCTATGGGCGGGCCGAAGGGCGATCTCTATATCTTCGTCAGCGTGGATGAGCATGATATTTTCGAGCGTGATGGACCAAACCTTTACTGCCGCACGCCTGTACCTATGGTCACGGCAGCGCTGGGTGGTGAAGTTGAAGTGCCGACGATTGATGGCGGGCGGGCCCGTGTGAGTATTCCAGAGGGCGCACAAACCGGACGCAAGCTGCGCCTGCGGGGTAAAGGCATGCCGTCTCTGCGCGGATCAGGCCAGACCGGTGACCTCTACATCGAAATGTTCGTTGAGACCCCGCGTAATCTCAGTGCGCGCCAACGCGAACTGTTGCAGGAATTCTGCGAGTGTTCAGGCGCGAACTGTCATCCGGAAAGCGAAGGCTTTATGGGCCGCGTGAAGAAATTCTGGGACGGTCTCGGCAACGAAGACACCACGACGCACTAGAGGGTACAGGGCGGCATGACGTTCAAATGGCTGCCCAATGCCTTGACGATCGCACGCTGCGGGCTGGCGTTCGTAGTCGGTTGGGCAATCTTAGCTTTATCGCCGTTTTGGGCGCTTGTGCTGTTTGTTGCGACGGCCTTGAGTGACTTTTTTGACGGATACGCGGCGCGCAGGCTGGACGCGGTCAGCGCATTTGGCAGCTTTCTTGACCCTGTCGCGGATAAACTCCTCGTCGCAGCGGCTCTGATCGCGCTTTGTGTGCAGCAGGATTGGGCCTTGCTGATTACTGTTCCGACCATGATCATTATCCTACGGGATACCGCTGTGACCGTGTTTCGATTGTTCCCGTCCATCAAATTGCCCGTTGTGAACCTCGCAAAGTGGAAGACGGCATTGGAAATGGTGGGGATTGGCTGTGTTCTGGGCGCGCCTTTGATCGTCGCTGCGCAATCGATCATTACTTATGCAGGCCTCGTCCTGATCTGGCTCGCAGCCCTGCTTTCGGCCTATACCGGCGTGCGTTATGCGGGCAGCGCCCTCTCTCAAATGCAAAACGACCGTGCCTAAAGGGGACAAGGCACGGTCGCTCTATTTGGGCAGCGCTTACCAAAGGGGAGGGCATTGCGCTATCCTGCAAAACGTCGGGAAAGGGGACCCCGACTGCATTAATAAATACGGCCCTTATCTTAATTTGGATTGAACAGGCAGGTCGCAATTTTGTCATCGCTCGGTGGAGATTGCCTTTTTTCGTCCAAAATCCAGCCCAAAGGATAGATCAGCTTGGCAGGATGAGACCGATTTTCTCTTCTGCACGGGTCAGTCCCGTTCCGATCCTTGTTTCGGCTGCGACCTTGATTGCCTTGTCCCTCTTGCTTGCGCTTTTATGAAGCAGGCTCGGCTGGCCTCTGCGCGGCAAAAAAGGCTCGCCAATTAAGACCGGAACAGTTATTCAGGTCTCACACCAGTATAGGAAATGTATCATGTGGGCTCTTATCGCCATAGGCATTACATTCGCGATCTTCGGTCTTTTGAACCTGATCGAGTTCCGCCGCATCGACTAATTCGGACGCTGTGGGGCGATGACGTTTGACTACAGCCTCTTGGCCGCTGCGTTTGGCGGCCTTGTCCTACTCGCCTTATCCAGTGACTGTCTCATCAGGGGTGGCTTGTCAGTGGCCCAAAGGTTGGGGCTCTCCCCGCTTTTAGCGGGTATTTTCATCGTTGGGTTTGGAACCTCACTGCCGGAGTTAGCTGTCTCGCTCGGCGCTGCGATTGACCAGAAGCCGGGTTTGGCCATTGGGAACCTTGTTGGATCGAACATTGCCAATGTCTGGCTCGTCATGGCCAGTGTTGCCTTGATCTTTACGCTTCAGCCAGGCCATTTTGGGCAACGCCGCAGCATGCTCGTGCTGGTGCTAGCAACAGCTGGATGGATTACACTCGCAGCATTTGATCAATTCAGTGCTCTGGCCGGGGGCGTGCTGCTGGCTGCGTTCTTAGCTTACATCATTAAAATCGCAATTCAGACCCATCGAGCACATGATACAGGCAAGGATGTTGGCTTTATTGGAGAGGAGCGCGCGCGGTTACCCTTAGCGCAGAGTTTGGGACTCATCTTATGCGGCGTCGTTGGTCTGCCAATTGCGGCCTATCTGATCATTGATGGCGGCGTTGGACTTGCGCGTGAGTTTGACGTCTCGGAAGAGTATATCGGGCTGACATTGCTCGCGATTGGGACGTCATTGCCGGAGCTAGGCGTGAGCCTTGTCGCGGCTTTTCGCAGGCAGGGCGACATTGTGATTGGGAATGTTCTGGGGTCTAATTTGTTCAATCTTTTAGGGATTGGAGGTCTGGTGGCCCTGTTTGGCGGGCTCGATTTTGCGCCTGTGTTTGGCAACTATGATCACTGGGTGCTGGGTTTGGCGACACTCACGCTGGCGCTATTTATTTTGCCGCGTGCCAAGGTGAGTCGACTTGCAGGAATGGCACTTTTACTGGCCTATGCCATCTACCTCTATGGCCTGATTAATGGCTGGAACATTCTTGCACAGGCAAAGGCCTTCCTATGACGCGACCTTTTTTGACTGATGGCCCGAAGCGCGCGCTCATTACAGGTGCGGGTGCACGGTTAGGCAAAGCCATGGCGATTGCGCTTGGCCAAGACGGATGGTCCATTGCCGTGCACTATCGCGGCTCGAAAACCGGAGCGGAAGACACAGCAGATCAAATCCGGAGCGCAGGCGGAAGGGCCGAGATCATTCAGGCTGATCTCGCGAAGGAGGAACAGGCCGCAACGTTACTACGCGCGTCTCAGGAGGCGCTGGGCGGACCGCTGACGCTGCTGGTCAATTCAGCCTCAACCTTTGACGATGACACCGCGCTTGAGCATTCAAGAGAGAACTGGGATCACCATTTTGAGCCGAATTTACGTGCGCCGATTGTCTTGTCCCAACATTTCGCACGCGCCCTGCCGGAGGATATGCGCGGCCTGATTGTGAATATGGTCGATATGCGCGTATTGAAACTGAACCCGCAATTTTTCACGTACACATTGTCCAAAGCAGCGCTCTGGACGGCGACGAAGACGCTGGCGCAGGCCTTTGCGCCGAATATCCGCGTGAATGCCATAGGGCCGGGACCGACGCTTGAAAATGTTCACCAAAAGGAAGGTGAGTTTGATGCGGAGGCGCAGGCGACACTGACCGGTGAAGGATCCAATCCAGACGAGATCGTGAAAGCCTTGCGCTATCTCATCACAGCCGAAAGCGTGACCGGTCAGATGATCTGCAGTGATGGCGGGCAGCATCTCGTGTGGCAAACGCCGGACGTAGTGTTTTAGGATGAACTTCTCCTCTGACACATCGGCCCCGGCGCATCCAGCGGTGATTGAGGCTCTGGCGCAGGTCAATTCCGGTATGGAAGGCAGCTATGGGGGCGACAGTGTAACCGCGCGCGTGCGGGCTTTGCTCGCTGCGGCTCTGGAGACAGACGATATCGACTTCTGGCTCTGTGCGAGTGGGACGGCATCGAATGCGCTGGCGCTCTCGGTGATGTGTTCACCTACGGGATCGATCCTGTGTCACCGCGAGGCCCATATTGAGCGCGATGAACGCGGTGCGCCGGAGTTTTTTACAGGCGGTGCGAAGCTGCACCTGCTGGATGGGCCATCCGCGCAGATTGATGAGGCGGCTTTGCGGGATGCGCTTGGCCGGATCGATCGCGAGTTTGTGCATGAGACGCCGCCTGAAACACTGTCACTGACGAATTTGACAGAGAGTGGGACTGCCTATTCGACCGATACAATCAGCCATTACGCTGGCTTGGCGAAAGACGCGGGCCTGAATGTCCATCTGGACGGCGCGCGATTGTCCAATGCGCTTGTGTCTACAGGGGCGAGCCTAGCCGACATGACGTGGCGGGCGGGCGTAGATGTTGTGACGCTGGGCCTAACGAAAACCGGGGCGATTGGCTGCGAGATTATTATTCTTTTTGGCGAGATGCGCCGCCAGTACGGTGCCTTGCTCGCGCGGGCGAAGCGGTCCGGCCATATGCCGCCGAAGATGCGCTTCATCGCGGCGCAGGCAGAGGCGCTATTGAGCAACGGTCTGTGGCTTGAGCTGGCTGGAACGGCCAATAGCCGCGCGCGCGAGTTTTCGAATATCATTTGTAGCGCCGAAGGGGTCAGCCTTGCGCACAGCGTTGATGGTAATGAGATTTTTGCGGTCCTGCCGCCGGAAGTCGAAGCGAAACTGCGCGAAGCGGGCGGTGTCTTCTATCCTTGGATTGATGGATCACACCGCTTTGTTTGTAGCTGGGCGACGAGCGATCAGGATCTTGAAGCGCTACGCACCGCTCTTTTCGGGTAGGCCAGAGACGAGCCATTTCTGAATCTGACCGAGGAAGCCATCCGGTTCAATCGGGGAGCTTTCACTGCCGCCCAAAAGCTGTTGGTGAAGCGTCATGACGAGGATCGGGGCAAGCATCATGAAGGCCGCAGAGCGCCCTGCATCACCGTCATAGGTCGCGCCCGATGTGGCTTTCAGCTTGTGTTGAACAGCTTCAAGGGCCGGATCGAGGAGCGCCTTGAGGTAAGCCTGCCCAACCGCTTCATCGGCCATTCCCTCAATCAGGCCAAAAGCGTGCGCACGCGCGAAGCCGCCATGGGTCAAGCCGGCCTGTGTCACCCGGAAATACTCTTCGACGGCAGAGGCCGTCTCTGTCGACGGTGTTTTGATCACGTCCCAAAGCGACAGACCACGATCATGAATGTGGTTCAGGATGGCAATGACGACGCCTTGGCGGTCGCTGAAATAGTGGCGCAGCGTTGGTTCTGATGCACCAGCGGCGATTGCAAATTGGCGCAGCGACGGACGCCGCAAATCATCATTGAGGGCAAAATCTGTGAGTTGATCGAGCAAAGCCGATCGTTTTTTCTCAAAATCATGATTTCGCACCCCTGCTGGTCTAGGCATGCCTGTCCTCCACAACCCAATTTCAGTTTTATATACTGTATCCAACACTTTGAGAATATTGCAACAGGGCAATGCTGTTTTATTTCTGTGTTGCGTGGACGGCGCTAGAGACTTGAAAGCATGGTCGATCGCGCTCATTTGTCTTGAGTGTAAAAAGGCTGCTCATCATGCAAATTGAGACTGAACCAACCCCTAATCCAGAGACGCTGAAATTCCTGCCGGGACAGCCGGTGACGGGGCGCAGCGGTCCCTATGATTTTGCGGCGATTGAGGAAGCCGGGACCAGTCCGTTAGCACGAACGCTGTTTAACGTTTCAGGCGTGACCCGTGTTTTTCTTGGCAGCGATTTCATTACACTGACGAAGGATCCTGACAGTGACTGGACGCATGTCCGTCCGATGGCGATGGCCGCCATCATGGATCATTTTATGGCGGGCCTGCCAGTGATCGAGACACAAACTGCGATGTCCCAAGACGACGGCGGATCGGTCGACGAGTATGAAGGCGAAGCGGCTGAGATTGTTGGTGAAATCATCGAGCTGATCGAAACGCGTGTTCGCCCGGCCGTCGCGCAGGATGGCGGGGATATTATCTTCCATCGCTTCGATGAAGATACAGGTGTCGTGCATCTGTCTATGCGGGGCGCGTGCGCGGGATGCCCGTCATCGACTTACACATTGAAGCAAGGCATCGAGAATATGCTGCGCGCTTATGTGCCTGAAGTGAATGCCGTAGAGGCCGCGCTTTAAGGCGCGCAATCGCCCCAGACGATGAAGTGTGGGTTGTCGTAACCGCGCTCAGTCTTGCCATACATGAGAGGCGCGCCCTCCAGCGTACTGACCCGCGCGCCCGCCGCCTGAGCCACTGCGTGACCTGCAGCTGTATCCCACTCCATTGTGCGGCCATGCCTCGGATAGAGATCGGCTTCACCCGCGGCAATCAGGCAGAATTTCAGGGATGATCCAGCCGAAATGATATTGGTCACGTTCTGGGTTTCCAGGAATGCGTTTGTTTCGTCACTGCGGTGCGAGGCGGAGGCAATCGCGGTCAGGCCTGCGTCCGAGGCTTTACGGATAGACAGCGGTTTACGGATTTCAGCAGGCGGAACAGGCGCGCCAGAAGCGACCTCGGCCTCCCAGCCTTTAAACGGACTTTCAGCGACAAACAGACGCTTCAAAGCCGGCGCGAAGACTACGCCCATGACCGGTTTTCCGTGTTCGATGATGGCGATATTGACCGTGAACTCGCCACGCTTGTTGATAAACTCACGCGTGCCATCGACCGGGTCGACGAGGGCAAAGCGGACGCCATGTTCGGGTATATGACCGTCAGAAACAGACTCTTCTGCGATGACTTTCAGATCGGGTTCAACCTTGGCAAGCTCGGCGAGAATGAGTGTCTCAGCGCGCTGATCCGCTTCGGTCACCGGGGACTTATCATCTTTGTGAGCGACTTGAAAATCGCTCTCGTAAATCTCCATAATGAGCACACCCGCCTGCAGGGCGATGCGCGCCAGATCGTCGGCAGTCACAGTCATCTTTTGTCCTTATCCCAAGGGTTACGCAAATGGCTCTACGAGAGGCAGTTTGCCATTATCAATGTAAATCGTGCGCGGGGCATCAGGCGCGCCATCTGTGATCAAAGCGCGACCACCTGCCGCCCGAACTATGGCCATTCCAGCGGCCACATCCCAGAGTTTGCATCCGGACTCCGTGTAGCAATCGGCGCGACCGGACACGACATTGGCGGCCGCGATCGCCGCTGAGCCGATCATGCGAATTTTCCGCCAGCGGGAAAAACTCTGTCCCATTTTTGCAAGCCCGTCCGGCGAGTAATCAGCATTTACGGGCAGACCGGTGAACAGGACGGCGTCTTTCGTATCATGCACGTCTGAGACAGACGCCGCTTTGCCATTCAGTTCTGCGGGAAGCTCAACACCGCCGGTCCACGTCTCACCCAGATTGAAATTATGGATCACGCCCAGGATCGGCTCACCATCGTTAAGGAGAGCAATCGACACGCCACAGTTCGGGCTGTGACGGATATAATTTTCGGACCCATCCAACGGATCAACCGCCCAGAGCAGGCCATCGGGCGTCCCGTGAAGGCCGCTTTCTTCCGCGAGAATATCGATGTCGGCTCCGTCGCGCAGGATTGAGAGGATGAGGTCCTCAGCTGCTCGGTCCGCATTCAGTTTGATGTCGCGGCCATCGGTCAAGGCGATGCCCTGAAAGGCCTCTTTGCGGGTAGCCAGATCTGTCCCTGCCGCTTTTGCAGCAGTGACGGCGAGCGCTAGAAGTGAGGCGTGATCTGGCACAGCGATCCCTCATGAAACCTTGCTGTGTGCGGTAATCGCTCAGTTCACGGCGCGCAAGCGGGGAATTTCTGCTGCGGCGACTGTGACTTAGGGTGCCAACTGCTTCAGCATGGCCTCTGCCTGACGCCCGCTAAAGCCTTCAGGCAAGGGGGAACGGAGCAAGACAACCCGGTGCACGATCGGGCCGATCAGGATGTCCATGGCGAGATCGACATCGAAATCGCGGCGGATGACATTCTTTGAGGCAATCTCAGCGAGGATGTTTCGTAAAGGCATGCGGATATGCTCGCGTTGCCACATGCGCCATCGGTCCCCGGCTTCCTTTTCATCGCAGGCCGCAACCAGAGCACCATGCAAGACGGCATGACCAGACCCGACGCGTAAAGCTTGCTCAACCGGGGCGATCAATTCAGCAATCTTTTCCGTTGCATCGCGTCCAGAACCAGACCCTTCTGGGATCAGTTCGAGTGCGGCTTCAACGCAGATCGTGCCGATGGACGGCCACCAGCGATAAATCGTCTGTTTGGAGGCCCGCGCGCGCTTTGCGACGCGATCGACGCTAAACTTGCGCCAACCGTTTTCGATGAGCTCTTCACGGGTGGCTTTCAGGATCGCTGTGCGGGAGTCCTCACTGCGTCTGGCCCCGCGCGTTTTTTTAGGTTTTGTCTCTGTCATGAGTATGGCTTGCCGTGGTTTTAGTGTCGAAAGCGTTAACGCGGAACGGTTCGTTCCATATGAGCGGGCTTATCTTTGCTGACAAGCTATGCCACAGGTTGGAAATGGTATCGCAAACTGATCAAACCGTCATGGCCATGCTGCACGCAGCATTGAAGGATCTGGACAAGGGTGACCCGGCGAGTCCCCCGATTGTCTCAACGGCGAAATACGTTCTGCCGGGTGACGTTGATACGCCCTACACGTATGGGCGCGATATTAATCCGACGGTGGAAGCGTGCGAAACAGCGCTGAGTGCCCTGGAGAATGCGCCCGTAGTCGCTTTTCCGTGTGGGATGGCAGCGATTACCGCAGCGCTGATGACAAGCCTGAAGGCCGAGCAGCGTATTCTGGTACCGAGCGATGGATACTATGTGACGCGCGCGCTTCTGGATGAAGTCCTGTCCGGGCTCGGCGTTGAGATGCAGGCCATTCCGACACGCGACTATGGTGCGGCTGATTTTGAGGGCTGCGATGTCGTTTGGGTAGAAACACCGTCTAATCCGGGCCTTGAGACTTGTGATATTGCGCAAGTCAGCACGCGGGCGCGAGCCGCCGGAGCGCGGATTATCGTCGACAACACGACTCTGACTCCGCTCTTGCAGAGACCGCTCGATCTTGGTGCGGACATGAGCGTCAGCTCTGATACGAAAGCGATTGCCGGGCATTCCGATACGCTGTTCGGTCATATCGCGACGCGTGATCCGGAGGCTTTTGAGAAGGTGAAGAGGTGGCGGAAATTGTCCGGGTCGATCCCAGGGCCACTGGAAGCGTTTTTAACGTATCGCGGGTTGATGACGCTGGAAGTGCGGCTGGACCGCATGTGCTCAACAGCCAGTGCGCTCGCCACCGCGATCACAGAGAAACGTCCTGATTTGCAACCTAAATATCCCGATATCGGATTCATTATCGGGTTAAGGTTTGATAGCGCTGATGCGGCGGATGCCTTTATTGATCGGTGCCCAGCCATCCTTGCAGCGACGAGTTTTGGCGGGGTCCATACCAGCGCTGAACGCCGAGCGAGATGGGGCGATGATGTCCCGGAAGGCTATGTCCGGCTATCGGTTGGGTGCGAGCCGAAAGAGGCCTTGATCGAGTCCGTTTTGGAGGCTTTGTCTTGATCGTGTCCCTACCC
>JBCBCO010000083.1:0-9201 GCA_038630445.1 Pseudomonadota bacterium
TCAGTTGTAAGATTGGCAACATGATCGACAGAACGATCAGTGCCACAATACCTGCAAGAAAGACGATCAGAAGCGGTTCAACCAAACCCAGCGCAACCGTCGCATTATTATCCAGCTCGTCTTCCATATAGTCTGCCGCACGTCCCATCATATCCGGTAAATTGCTGCCTCGCTCTCCGCTGGCCACCATATGGACCAACATAGGCGGAAACAGATCCACCGCTCTCATAGAGCGATTAAGGGGTTGGCCCTCTTCCACATCACGCCGCACGCGCGAGACAGCCTCCTTGAAGACTTGATTGCTAACAGCACCGCGCGCAGCGACGAGCGAATCCGGTACAGTCGCACCACTGCCCGACAGGGTCGCAAACGTTCTCGAAAACCGGGCGGCATTAACGGTGCGCATCAGTTTCCCGAACAAAGGCATTCCAAGCACAAATCGATCCCAACGCAGTTTCAGTGCAGGCTGCGCAAACGCACGGCGCACGCCCCACCCTGCCAAAAACAAGACGGGTAGGAGCAAGATCCCCGGACCACGCAGAAAATTCGAAATCCCGATCACGCCTTCTGTCAGCCACGGCAAATCCTGTCCAACCGTATCAAACTGCTCAACGACAGCCGGCACAACAAACACCATCAGCAGGATCACAACCGCAAAGGCGACAAACGCCAGGACAGCGGGATAAATCAGCGCTGACAGCAATTTCCGACGCAGCTTGCGCGACTTCTCCAAATGCGTTGCCAACCGCTCCAACACATCGCCCAAGCGGCCGGACTGCAAGCCCGCGGACACAACAGAGCGATAATAGGCTGGAAAAGCCTTGGACTGGCCCGCCAGCGCCTCATCAAGACCATACCCTTCTTGCACACTGCCACGCACACTTATCAGCGCGCGCCGCATCGCCGGTTTCTCCGCCTGGCTTGCAATCGCACCAACAGCTTCCTCAACTGTAGAACCGGACTTGATCAGCATGGCCAGTTGCCGCGTTGCCAGCACGAGATCATTCGACCCCATCGTCCCGCGCTCACGCGAAAATCTTTTCTGCGCCTTTTTCTCCGAGGTCTCACGCACCTCCAGCGGCGACAGATCGCGTAGACGCAACTCCTTGCGCGCGCCACGTGCAGAGTCTGCGGTTATGACACCGCTGGCTTGCTTTCCATCTGGCCCAATCGCCACATAGTCGAAGACGGCCATCCCCTAGCCCTCTTCCTCACGCCGACAGACCCGCAGCACTTCTTCAACGCTCGTCTCGCCCGCCACAACATAGCGCGCGGCATTATCAAACAGCGTGTCATGCTCCGCCAAGGCAGACTTTTGGATCGCATCTTCCGATCCATCTGCGCGAATGAGCTCCCGCAGACCGCTATAAAGCACGATCAACTCATAAACGCCTAATCGCCCGTCATATCCTGAATTGCTGCAAGCCATACAGCTGCCCGGACGATAGAGCATGCCGGCGTCGCCCGGCTCCATACCAAACATCTCAAGCTCGGCGGCCTCCGGTTCATAGCCCACCTTGCATTGCTGACAGAGCCGCCGAACAAGGCGCTGCGCAATCACGGCGCGCAGGGTTGCGGCGAGGACATAAGGCTCAATCCCCATATCGCGCAGACGCTGGATCGCGCCCGCCGCGCTATTCGTATGCACAGTCGAAAGGACCGGTCGCCCCGTCGCTGCAAATTCAAAAGCAACCTTCGCCGTTTCGAGGTCGCGGATTTCTCCAACCATCACAACATCAGGATCGTGGCGAAGGATCGCACGCAGCGTGGCAGCAAAATCGAGCCCTACTTTATGGTTCATCTGCGTCTGACTGATCCCATCGAGGCCATACTCGATCGGATCTTCCAGTGTCATCACGTTACGCTCACCATTATTCAGCACAGATAGCGCAGAATAGAGCGTCGTCGTTTTACCTGATCCGGTCGGCCCGGTCACAAGCGTAATCCCATTCGGTTGAGCCAGGACATGCCGGAACCGTTCAAGCGTCACCGGGTCCATCCCTAACTCATCGAGACCCAGCAGTGCGTTGCGCGTATCCAACAGGCGCATCGTGACCCGCTCACCATACCGGCTCGGTAAGGTCGAGACACGCACGTCAATGCTGCGCCCACCTATTGAAAGCGAAATCCGCCCGTCCTGAGGCATCCGCTTTTCCGCAATGTCGAGACGCGCCATCACCTTAATCCGGCTTGTCAATGGCGCGGCAAGCCTGCGCGATGGTGTCAAAACTTCCTGCAGAACGCCGTCAATTCGATAGCGAACCGACATATGTTCTTCGTGGGGCTCAATGTGCACATCAGAAGCTTTGCGGTTCACCGCCTCATAAATGAGCCCGTTGATCAGGCGAATAACCGGCGCATCATCATCGCCGTCCAAAAGATCTGCTGTCTGAGGGATCCCTTCAATCAGGCTTGCCAGATCATTGTCTTTATCGAGGGCGGCTTCCGCTTCGTCACCGCTGACACCTTCGCGCGCATAGTGCTCCGTCAGAGCGCGCTCGAAAGCGGGCCCGTCCAGCGGTTCGATTGTAAACGGCAATCGGATCACGCGACGCGCCTCAACCAAAGCAAATGGATCAGCCCCATTACGAACGCCAATCTTCGCCGTAGCACCATTTCGCTCAAGCAACACAATGCCCTTATCACGGGCAAACCCATAGGTCAGGTCAAGATCAGCAAGGTCTGTCATAGCTATACCCTAGCACGCCCCCACAGCATCGCGAATAACTCTATTCGATCGGGGCATCGTCGCCCAAAACCTCTTGAATGAACCCGTCGAGGGAATTCTCACCCTCGGGCCCGTCCCGAAGCAGCTCTTCTGCCCGAATATAGCGATAATTGCGGCTTGTAACATCACGCGCATCATCACGGTTACGTACAATCGTTGGCTTAATAAACACCATCAAATTCGAGCGGTTCACGCCGCGACCCTCAGATTTGAAGAGGTTTCCAAGTACAGGAACGTCACCAAGCACCGGAACTTTGGAATTCACAATCGTATCTTCCTGCTCAATCAATCCACCCAGAACGATGATATCACCATTGTCGGCTAAAACCTGTGTTGCGATTGAGCGCGTATTGAAAATGGGATTGGCAGACTCCAAACCCACCACCCCTGCTATGTTGGAAACTTCCTGAGTGATATCCAACTGGACTGTATCATCCTCGGAAATCCGCGGCGTCACGGTCAATTTAATGCCGACCTCTCTGCGCTCTACTGTCCGGAAAGGATTGGAATTATCGTTTCCTAAGACCTCACCAGTCGTAATCGGAACATCTTGGCCCACAATCAGCTCTGACGTTCCGTTATCCATCGTCAGATTGAAGGGTTTCGACAGAATTCTGGAATTGGTATCCTGCTCAACTGCTGTCAGTACAGCTCCGAAAAGCGTGTCTCCACTCTGCCCGACAATCCCGCCCGTACCGCCTTCAAGCCCAAGCAAAGAGTTGATCGCCGTCGTTGTAAACGGGTTGGTTCCCCCAAATACGGTTGGATCGACGAGGGCTCCCCCGAGCGCTAGCAGGTTTGGTGCAGACCGGGAGAAATTCGTGCTCAGCAGTGGAACTTCTGAGTCTCCTGACCCGGTCAAGAGGAACTCTACGCCAAGCTCTCTTGCCGTGTCATCTGACACTTCAACGATAATTGCCTCCACCAAAACCTGCGCGCGCCGTCGATCTAGGGCATCAACAACCCGCTCCATCGCCAAAAGCGACTCAGGCGGCGCACTTAGAACAAGTGAATTGGTCGGCTCATGATGCGCGATCGTCGCGAGAGATGAAAATTCGTCACCAGGTGCTGATTTCGCCGCCATCGAGGCCGCAAGCTTTTCAAGAATTGGAACAATATCTTCAGCCGTCGAATTCTTCAGCGCAATCACGCGCAAAGTATCCTGCACAGGATCGGTTTCATCCAATTCTGTCGCAACACGGATCGCCTGCGCCACGCTTAACTCATCCCCGCGGACAACAATCGCGTTGCTGCTTTGAGAGGCTGAGACCTCAAAGTTTACATTGGGCCCATCTTCCCGACGGGACATCAAGTCGGATAGAATCGACTCCATCTCTATGGCTGGCACATTCTTCAACGCGATGGTCTGCATTTGTGTGCGATCAGAGCTATCGAGACCTGCAACAACTTCACGCAAACGCGGCATATTCGAGGCATAGTCCACGAGCACAATGGTGTTCGAACGCGCATTCGCCACCACCTGACCCTGTGCATCAACAAGCGGCTTGACCATCTGCGCCGCTTCAATGGCAGAGAAATTGTCCAGACGGATCACCTCTGTAATGAACGAGTTATTATCAGCGGCGCCAAAGCCAACTTCACCAATCGCAATTTGTTCAGGCAAAATCCTGTAGACGCCGCGACCAGCAGGTACGGCGGTAAATCCATTTACCCGCAGCGTAGACAGAAACACCTGAAACACTTCATCCGTGCTCATCGGTGTTTGCGACATGACAGTGACTTTTGTTCGCCGCACATCAGGATGAAGAATAAACGTGTAGCCAGTGATGATCGATACATCATCGATCAGGGACGTCACTTCAACATCGTTCAGGCTCAGAATATGACGCTGCGCCTGCGGGGAGTTCATTTCAGCCAAAGCATATGGCTGAGCGGCAAGTGCCCCTAGCGCAGTTCCGATCATCAGCTTTTTCATGTCCATCCGCCTCATTCCTGTAACTCGAAAATCACTTCAACAGGATTTCCGCCACGATCGATATTTAACACTGCCTCACGAGAGGATCCGATCTGTTCGATAAGCTCAGACGGATCCTGATTTGCCACACTGCTTCCATTGACGCTGAGCAAGACATCACCAGGCTGGAAGCCCAGACTTTGAAAGCGATCGATAC
This sequence comes from Pseudomonadota bacterium, assembly GCA_038630445.1. GTDB lineage: Bacteria > Pseudomonadota > Alphaproteobacteria > Caulobacterales > Hyphomonadaceae > Henriciella. The sequence continues at coordinate 4,861 of JBCBCO010000083.1, forward strand.
CTCCACGCGCCTCCAGTCGATACCCCAGAACGCGCCCATTCGCGCGCGCCTCGCTTAGAGAGACGACGCTCAATAAAACGGTCGGATCTGAGAGGGGTATTCTGACTGGCGCCGGTGCAACATTGGTCGATTCTGCAGAGACACTGCCATCACCGATCACTGAGAAACGCCCACTGCGATTATTTAAACGCAAAATCTCATCAATCCCGTTCCGGTTTAAAATAACACGATCCGAAAGAACCCGTTTGAGCTCGACACCAGGAAGGACATCATCGCCTTCAGAGAATTTTTGCTGCTGATTGCTGGGAAGAATAATTGTCGCCGTTCCCGCATTTGGGCCGGTATCAGCCCTGAGCCCAATCAGTTTGAGGTTAAGTTGCGTATCCGGAGCATCCTGTACGATTTCAGTGACTGATCCTGCCCCCTCAAACGGGTTGGTTCGAACCAGAAGGGAGAGATCAGCCTCAATCCGCTCAGACGCAGCAGCCTGCATGGTTGGCAACGGGCGCTCATTATACGTCGCTACAGACGCTTTGGGGGCCACAGCGAACCAGATCATACGCGCCAACATAGCGCCAATTGCGATGACGAGGGCGATCTCGACCACTAAGCGCAGCCCAGGCTCAATCTTTAGAAATCGATCCTGCATATCAGACAGGGTCATACTCAAGTCCATTCCTGCGTAAATTAAAGCGCTAGAGAATCGCTTACATCACTTTTACGCACAAAAAATGACAACATAAGGTAACTATACAGTCGCTTCATAGGAGTCCCATCATAAGCGGCGTGACCCAGAAACACCAACTGACCCAGACTCCAAGCGCAAGGAACACACCAAAGGGGAGCGCTTTGTCCTTGAAATAAGATCCTCCCAGTAAGGCTGCAGCAAGCCCCGTAGAAGACGCGACCAATAAAACAATCGGCAGTCCTGCAGCACCAACCCACGCGCCCCCGGCGGCCAAAAGTTTCGCATCACCGAGGCCAATCGCTTCCACTCCGGTGCGTCTAAGCCAGAGCCAGCGCAAGCCTGCGATTAAACCATAACCAGAAGCCGCTCCGATCGCTGCCCACAATAAACTGATCGGCCAAAGACCATTCACGAGCAAACCAGCAAGTAAAAGCGGTAACGTAAGAAGATCCGGCAGGATATGGGCGTGCATGTCAAATGCTGCCAATGTGAGCAAAACTGCCCCAAGACCAACAGAAATAACGAACCAGCCCGACGGCCAACCCAGCCCTCCTGATACAAACCACAAAATAATAAAAATGACGCCCAGAAGTGCGCCAGCCAAAAGCTGCGCGCGCGGCGAATATTCCCCGACCTGCGGCAATTCAGGCTCAGCCACGATAGTCCTGCGCAACGACGAATAATTCAGGCGACCCTGCCCGGCTCGCAGGGGGTTTAATGTGCTTTACCGTCTTGAACATCCGTTTGAGCCGGGCCTGCATGTCTGGCGTTGCTCCGCCTTGAAAGACCTTCGAGCAAAATGCCCCGCCCTTGACCAAATGCGCCTCTGCAAAGTCAAGCGCCATCTCTGCAAGCGCCGCTGTGCGTAAATGATCGGTTTGGCGATGCCCCGTCGTATTCGCCGCCATATCAGACAGAACAAGATCAGGTGCCCCTGAAAGCCCCTGCATCATCGCCTCAACGTCACCTTCATTCAGCACATCCCCTTCAATCACATGTGCACCGGGAACAGGCTCAACCGGCAGCAGATCAATTCCGACCAGATCCTTCGGCTTGAACTTGGTCACCACCTGCAACCATCCGCCGGGCGCAGATCCCAAATCAACAATCCTTAAACCGGGTTTCAAAAGCCCAGTCTGTTCCTGCAGCTCTAAAAGCTTGTAAGCCGCCCGCGCACGATAGCCGTCCCGCTTGGCTTTCTGTACATATGGGTCAGATAGCTGACGCTCGATCCACTTTTTGGAACTCTCTGATTTCGCATTGTACGCCGTTACTTTGCGCTCGCCGATCCGTCGTCCAGACCCGCGCTTCGTATTGTCGGGCCCTTTCCAGCGGCGCTTTCCATCATCGCTCATGAACTCGCCTCCGCCTGAACACGCGCGCCTTGACCTCTATTACGGCGACGTCTTCGACCATTCTTACGCCGAGGCGGCCCCTGCATCATGGAGAGCAATAAGCCCTCTCTTAGACCTCTGTCACCAACCCGCATACGCCCGCCCGGTGCGAGGTCCCAGGCTGCTTCAACAATCGCACATCCTGCCAGAATCATACCCGCCCGATCCTGTCCAATTGTTGGAAACTTGACGCGCCCCTCATGACCCGCCGCTTTGAGACGCGAAATGGTGTGCATCATATCGGCCTGACTGATCCATTGACCATCCACGAGGTCCCGCCGATATTTCGAGAGCCCCAAATGTACCCCTGTCAGGCACGTGACGGTTCCGGAGGTCCCAACAATGTGCGCATCGCCTGCCTCAAACAGAGCGCTGATCTGCGCACCCCGTTTCCACGATTGCATCTTACTACGAGCCAATTTCAGCATTTCCGGATAAGCTTGGTCCTCCGGCAAATGCGCAAACAATTCTGTCAGCGTCACGACGCCAATTGGAAGGCTGGTCCAGGATTCAATCGGATTGTTTTGCAGCAGACCTTTTAGTCCATTGTCCCGGACAGGATCTGTGCTCACAATAGAGAGCTCTGTTGACCCACCCCCGATATCAATCACGAGCACTTTTTGTGCCTCAGTGTCGATCAAATTATGACACCCGACCAATGCCAGTTTTGCTTCTTCCGCGCCGCTTATAATCTTGAACGTCAGGCCCAACTCATCGCGCACACGCCGGATAAAGTCCCTGCCATTTTCAGCACGCCGACAGGCCTCAGTCGCCACACATCGGACATGCGCAACCTTTTTCGCCTTGAGTTTTGTAGAAATCTTTCGAAGGGCATCCATGCATCGCTCGATCGCCGCGTCTGACAGCCGCTCGCTCGCTTCCAACCCTTCACCAAGACGCACAATTTGTGAATGAGAGTCCAGAACGGTAAACCCATTTCGCTTACGAGCAGCGATCAGCAGCCGACAATTGTTCGTGCCAAGGTCCACCGCCGCATAAAGCGGGGGACGCTTGCGAGCGCGGTTCGGGGCTCGACTGCCTGTCTCCCGATCACCACGCGATTTTCCATTAGCCATATGCGGCCCAAATCTTGTGTCTTGAAGGAAGCTGTAGCACACCTTGTATTCATGAGCCACAAAACGTCTGTCCTTGGGCGCTTCAAGCGTTTGTTTGGCTCGCGTCCGCGCGAGGATCGCGTAGATGCGGAAAAAATCGCGGAGACACCAACCGCGCCGGATCTTCCCAATCAAATCGTTAGCCGCGATGCCAAATATCAGATCGGTCAGGTCCTCCGCCATCGCCTCTTCGATTTTCGCGGTGTTGTTTTTGATGTCGATCCTGTCTTCGCGAACACAGAAGAATGGTATCAGGCCATCCCGGAAGAGGTACGCCCTGCCAAGGATCAGCCTTACTATCATCTCTTCGCTGAGAATGAACGCACGCACTATGTCGCTTATGTCTCGGAGCAAAATCTCCTCCCAGATCAGAGCGATGCCCCCATAAAGCATCCAGAGATCGCAAAAATGTTCGAAATCAATGACGGCGCGTACACGCTCAAGCCGGGTCAGCGGAACTAGCAAATTTTTGTGAAAACCTGAGAATTTCTCGCATTCACTAGCGACATTCTCAATCGTTCTTCCTATGTAGGCGGCATGAGCACATCTTTGGAACGCCCCGCCCACGCCAATGCCGACTGGACCATTGATCAGGACTGGTCGAGCTACACAGACACCGAACACCAGACATGGGACATTCTTTACGATCGCTTGGTCAAAGTTCTTTACGACCGGGCTGCCCCAGAATTTATAGACGGCCTGGAAGCCCTCGCCCTCAATCGAGGCGGTGTCCCCAATTTCGAGACTATGTCAGATGAGCTAGAGAAGCTCACCGGCTGGCGCGTTGTGGCCGTTCCCGGGCTTGTCCCGGATGAAGTTTTCTTCGACCACCTTGCCAATAAGCGTTTCCCAGCAGGCAGCTTTATCCGCAAGCCCGACCAGCTCGACTACATTCAGGAACCCGACGTCTTCCACGACGTTTTCGGCCACGTTCCGATGCTAACCAATCCGATCTTTGCGGATTATATGCAGGCTTATGGCGAAGGCGGCCTGCGCTCGCTCAGGCATGCCAGCCTTAAAAATCTCGCCGCGCTCTACTGGTACACCGTCGAGTTCGGCCTCATCCAGACCGATCAAGGTCTACGCATCTATGGCGCTGGTATTGTCTCCTCACCGGCTGAGACAAAGTTTAGTCTGGAAGACG
>JBCBCO010000084.1:0-9195 GCA_038630445.1 Pseudomonadota bacterium
TGTTCGTCATACTTTTTTTTCAGACGAACAAATCCGTGCCAAGCTCAAGGACGAGTTCGGCTACAGCAATGACATGCAGATCCCGAAGGTCGACAAGGTCGTAATCAATATGGGTGTTGGCGAAGCTGTCGCTGACTCCAAAAAGATCAAGACAGCGCTTGCCGAGATGGAAAAGATCGCCGGTCAAAAGCCTGTACCAACCAAAGCACGCAAGTCCATCGCGGGCTTCAAGCTGCGCGAAGACATGGTGATCGGATGTAAGGTTACGTTGCGTCGCGATCAGATGTACGAGTTTCTCGACCGTCTGACCAACATTGCGCTTCCACGCGTGAAGGACTTCCGTGGTCTGAACGGCAAGAGCTTTGACGGAAACGGTAATTTCGCCATGGGCATCAAGGAACAGCTCGTGTTCCCTGAGATCAACTATGACGATATCGACGATATTCGCGGTATGGACATCATTGTCTGTACCACTGCAAACACGAACGAAGAAGCGAAAAGCCTGCTCTCGCAGTGCGGCTTCCCGTTTCGTAACTAGCGCTTAGAGGACGACAGATATGGCTAAAGTAAGTGCTACTGAACGCAATGATAAGCGTAAGCGTCTGGTGGAAAAATATGCCGCCAAGCGTGCTGCGCTGAAAGAGATCATCATGAATGAGGAACTCCCTCTTGAGGAGCGTTTCAAAGCGCGTCTCAAACTGGCTGAGCTCCCACGCAACTCTGCGCCAAACCGTGTGCGCAACCGTTGTGAAGTGACTGGTCGCCCGCGTGGTTACTACCGCAAACTCAAAATGTCCCGCATCGCGCTGCGTGAGCTTGGCTCGCAAGGCAAGATCCCGGGTCTTGTGAAATCAAGCTGGTAAGGAGGGAACGATGTCATTTTCTGATCCCCTCGGTGATATGCTGACCCGCATCCGTAATGCGCAAATGCGCGGTATGGACAAGGTTGTGACACCGGCCTCTAAACTTCGTGCACGCGTGCTCGATGTCCTTCAGTCTGAAGGCTACATCCGTGGCTACGCGGAAGTTGAGAAAGACGGTCACAAGAACATTGAGATCGAGCTTAAATATTTCGACGGCACGCCTGTGATCGCTGAGATCCGCCGCGTGTCCAAACCAGGACGGCGCGTCTATTCTTCCAAGAATGACATTCCGCTCGTCCAGAACGGGCTTGGAATTTCCATCCTGTCTACGTCCAAAGGTGTGATGTCCGACAATGTCGCGCGCCAGGAAAATGTAGGCGGCGAAATTCTTTGCCGAGTCTTCTAAGGGAGCGATTGAGAAATGTCTCGTATTGGTAAACTCCCAATTGCTGTGCCGGATGGTACGACGGTCACGATTGACGGTCAGACAGTCACGGCTAAAGGCAAAAAAGGTGAACTGGCTCTGACCCTGTCAGAGCTTATGGCCCCAGCGCTGAAAGACGGTGAGCTGACTGTTCTGCCGCGTCAGGATCTTGTTGACGCTGCGAATGAGAAAATTCGCATCAATGATGAGAAGGGCCGCAAGAAAATGACCTTCGCGCAGGCGCTTGATTCTCAAGCGCGTACGCAATGGGGTACAGCCCGTGCAAACCTGTCTAACCTTGTTGAAGGGTCGTCGACAGGCTTCACGAAAACGCTCGAGCTTGTCGGCGTTGGGTATCGTGCGCAGATGCAAGGCAAAGACCTGAAACTGTCGCTCGGCTTCTCGCACGATGTGATCCATCCGGCTCCGGAAGGTATCGACATCAAGTGCAACAAGCCAACTGAGATCGAAATCAGCGGGGCTGACAAGCAGGTCGTTGGTCAAGTGGCTGCGGAGATCCGTAACTATCGCCGTCCTGAGCCGTTTAAAGGCAAGGGTGTGCGTTATCAGGGCGAATATGTACGCCGCAAGGAAGGTAAGAAGAAGTAGTCATGCTTACGACACGCGAAAAACATATGCGCCGTACGATGCGCAACCGCGCCAAGCTCCGCAAGACCGCCGAAGGCAAGCTTCGACTATCGGTCGCGCGCTCTGGCAAGAATATCTCCGCTCAAGTCATCGACGACGAGAAGGGCATCACGCTCGCTTCTGCGTCGACGCTTGAAAAGGATGTGCGCAAAGGTCTGAAGTCGACGTCAACTGTCGAAGCGGCTGCAAAAGTCGGGAAGACGGTTGCTGAGCGCGCCAAGAAGGCCGGTGTTGAAGATGTTGTCTTCGACCGCGGCGGATTTGTGTTCCATGGCCGGGTGAAAGCCCTGGCAGATGCCGCCCGTGAGGGCGGACTGAAGTTCTAGGAGAGGTCACCATGGCTGAAGATAGAGGTAGAGGGCGCGGACGCCGCCGGGATCGCGACGAAGAGCAGAGCGAGTTTGTAGACAAGCTCGTCGGCATCAATCGTGTCGCGAAAACTGTTAAAGGCGGTAAGAATTTCGGTTTTGCTGCGCTTGTCGTTGTCGGTGACCAAAAAGGTCGCGCTGGCTTCGGTAAGGGTAAAGCCCGCGAGGTTCCTGAAGCGATCCGAAAGGCGACTGAAGAAGCCAAGCGCAACATGGTTCGCGTCCCGCTTCGCGAAGGTCGTACGCTTCATCATGATGGCCGCGGCCGTCACGGTGCCGGTAAAGTGGTTCTGCGTGCAGCACCTCCCGGAACAGGTGTGATCGCCGGTGGTCCAATGCGTGCCGTCATGGAAGTTCTGGGCATTCAGGACGTCGTTGGTAAGTCCATCGGTTCATCTAACCCGTACAACATGGTCCGCGCGACATTCCACGCCCTGAAAAACCAGGCCAGCCCGCGTTCTGTCGCGTCAAAGCGTGGTTTGAAAGTGCAGGACATCGTTGGTCGCCGCACAGACGGTGCGTCTGAGATCGATATGGTCGGTAGCGTATCAGAAGCGGTTGACGCTGAGGCGGCTGAGCCCGCAACGGCTGAATAGGCCGGAACAGGAAAGGATCGAAAGCCATGGCTAAGGCTAAAGCGACAGTGACTGTGCGCCAGATCGGCAGCCCGATCCGCCGCGCCCCGGATCAGCGCCAGACCCTGATTGGTCTCGGACTGAACAAAATGGGCCGCGAGCGCACGCTAGAAGATACGCCCGCTATTCGCGGCATGATCAACAAGGTGTCTCACCTTGTCGAAGTGGTCGAGGGATAAACCCATGAAACTCAACGAACTCTCTCCTGCTGAAGGCTCCACCAAGAAGCGCCACCGAGTTGGCCGTGGTGTTGGGTCCGGCAAAGGCAAGACCGGTGGCCGTGGTGTCAAAGGTCAAAAGTCTCGCTCAGGTGTCGCCATTAATGGCTTCGAAGGCGGCCAGATGCCGATCTACATGCGCTTGCCAAAGCGTGGCTTCACGTCCCGCAACAAGAAGCAGCACGCTTGGGTCAATCTTGGCATCCTGTCCAAGGCGATCGAGGCTGGCAAGCTGGACGCCAAGTCTGAAATTACAGAAGCGGCTCTCATCGAGGCTGGCGTCGTTCGCCGTGTGAAAGACGGTGTGCGTCTGCTCGCTAAGGGTGATGCACCTAAAAAAGTGAACATCACAGTGACCGGCGCGTCTAAGGCTGCAATTGCTGCAATCGAGAAAGCTGGCGGCAAAGTTACGGTCACAGCACCTGCTGAAGACGCGGCTGCAGAATAATTTTTAGACGCTTTTTTCACAAAGCCTCTTCACAAATCATGTTTCGCCGCCGACTTTGGCGGCGTAACTGTTTTTACGGATAAGGAGTCCGACCTTGGCTACAGCTCAGGAACAGCTCGCGCGGAATATGAATTTCGGAACTTTTGCGAAAGCGAAAGATCTTCAAAACCGCCTTCTCTTCACGCTCTTTATCCTGGTGCTGTATCGCCTTGGTACATTTATTCCGCTTCCGGGCGTTGATCCGGCCCAGTTCGCACGCTTCTTTGAGTCTCAGGAAGGCGGCATGCTCGGCAGCATGAACATGTTTGCAGGCGGCGCACTCGAGCGCATGAGCGTCTTTGCCCTAAACGTTATGCCTTACATTACGGCCTCTATCATCATCCAAATGATGACAGCGTCTGTGCCCGCACTTGAGAAACTCAAGAAAGAGGGCGAGGCGGGCCGTAAACAAATCAATCAGTATACGCGTTATCTGACGCTTGGTTTCGCGATTGTGCAGTCGCTGTTCATCGGGGCAGGGCTTGCCGGCGTCGCTTATGACGACATTCCGCGTTGGTTCTTTATCTTGACCGCTGTTGTTACGTTTACAGGGGGAACCATGTTCCTGATGTGGATGGGTGAGCAGATCACTGCGCGCGGCGTTGGTAATGGTATCTCGCTTATCATCTTTGCGGGCATCATCGCCGAAATGCCTCGCGCGATTTTCAACCTGTTTACCAGTGGCCGTGAAGGCGGGGCAGGGAACCCTGTCCTGATTATCGGTGTTGCTGCCATGGTCATCGCCCTAACGCTGTTCATCGTCTTTATTGAGCGCTCGCAGCGCCGGGTCCTGATCCAGTATCCGAAACGCCAGCAGGCTGCCAATGCTCCAGCGCAAGGACAGTCCTCCTTCATGCCGTTGAAGCTCAACACATCAGGTGTCATCCCGCCAATCTTCGCGATTGCGATCCTGATGCTGCCAATGACGGCGGTTGGTTTCACATCCGGTTCGGCTGATGCCGCTACAGCTGCTGGCTCAGGCGTCATGGGCTGGGTCGCAACTAACTTTGCCCCTGGCCAGTGGACCTACATCATTACCTATGGCGTCCTCGTTGCATTCTTCACGTTTTTCTACACGTCGATCATGTTCAATCCTGAGGAGACAGCAGATAACCTTCGCAAATATGGCGGCTTCGTCCCGGGCATTCGTCCGGGCAAGAATACTGCGGCATACTTCGACTATGTGCTAACTCGACTCACGACGATTGGTGCGATTTATCTTGTCTTCGTGTGTTTGATGCCAGAGGTCCTGCGCCGTTATGTGCCGACGATTCCATTCTATATTGGTGGAACCAGTCTGCTCATTGTGGTCTCAGTGACGATGGATACAGTCACACAAATACAATCTCACTTGATCGCGCACCAGTATGAGGGGCTGATCAAGAAATCTCGTCTGGGAGGGCGGCGTAAAAGATGAACTTGATCATATTCGGACCGCCCGCGGCCGGTAAAGGCACGCAGGCCAAGCGCCTTGTTGCAGACCATGGCTATATCCAGCTCTCAACCGGAGACATGCTGCGGGCAGCCAAAGCGTCCGGATCTGAACTCGGTCAACGCGTCGCGAAAATCATGGAAGAAGGCGGGCTGGTCTCCGATGAGATCGTCATCGACCTGATTGATGAGCAGCTTACCACGCACAAAGATGCGCCGGGTTTTATCTTTGACGGGTTTCCGCGCACGGTCGGCCAGTCAACGGCGCTTGATGATTTGCTGGTGTCGCGCGGAACAGCCGTCCACTGCGTGCTGCGCCTTGTCGTTGATGAAGAACAACTTCTGGCCCGCGTCACGAAGCGTTTTGAAGAGCAGGGACGCAAAGACGATAACCCCGAAACATTCTCGTATCGTCTCGAACAATATAATGAGCAAACCGCTCCACTCGTGCCAATCTATGCAGAGCGCGGATTGCTACGAGAAGTCGATGGCATGGCCTCGATAGAGGCCGTCAGTGCAGGCATTGATGCAGCCTTGAAAGAGTTCGCGTAAAGAGGAACTGCGCGACCTGTCATTCGCTCTGAATCAGCGGTTGACGCGGTCACATTGGCGTCTATAACGACGCACTTCGTTAAGAGGTCGAGTCTGCAAGCGTGCGGCGCTCATTTGCTGTGCGAACTGCGGCTCTCTTTTTTGAGATTTAGGAGACAGGCTTTGGCCCGTATTGCAGGCGTCAATATTCCGACGAACAAGCGCGTTCCAATCGCGCTGCGCTACATTCATGGCATTGGCGCTGCCAAGGCAGACGAGATCTGCGCTAAAATTGGCATCGAACCGCAGCGTCGCGTGAACGAGCTGTCTGATGCTGAAGTTATTCAGATCCGTGAAACGATCGATAGTGATTACATGGTTGAGGGTGACCTTCGCCGTGAAGTATCACTGAATATCAAGCGTCTTATGGACCTTGGCTGCTATCGCGGTCTGCGCCATCGTAAGCGTCTTCCGGTTCGCGGTCAGCGGACACACACAAATGCGCGTACGCGCAAAGGCCCGGCCAAGCCGATTGCCGGCAAGAAGAAATAGGACAGATAGGGTATGGCTCGTCAAACCACTCGCGTTGCAAAACGTGCCCGCAAGAATATTTCTTCGGGCATTGTCTTTGTGAACTCCACATTCAACAACACCATGATTACCATCGCCGATGCGCAGGGAAATACAATTTCTTGGTCGTCATCTGGCGCGATGGGCTTCAAAGGCTCGCGTAAATCGACTCCGTACGCCGCTCAGGTTGCAGCCGAAGATGCTGCTAAGAAAGCGATGGAGCACGGTCTCCAAACTGTTGAAATCAATGTCAAAGGTCCAGGTTCTGGTCGTGAGAGCGCCGTTCGCGCGCTACAGGCGGCTGGCCTCGCGGTGACAGCTATTCGCGACACCACGCCGGTGCCGCACAATGGCTGCCGTCCACCAAAGCGCCGCCGCGTCTAACCTCTGACTAAAAGCACTCATAAGGAGGCCGCCGATGGCCGATATTGCAGTTGTAAATGATCGTAACTGGAAAGCTCTGATCCGCCCGAACCGGCCTGTGATCGAGGCAGGACGCGACCCGAACCGCATCGCCAAACTCGTTGTTGAGCCTCTAGAGCGTGGCTTTGGAACAACGCTTGGTAACGCATTGCGCCGTATTCTTCTGTCATCTCTCCAAGGCGCTGCGATTATCGGCGTTCAGATCGACGGCGTCGTTCACGAGTTCTCATCTATCCCGGGTGTTCGCGAAGACGTCACAAACATTATCCTGAACCTCAAGCAGGTTGCAGTTGATATGCAGGGTGACGGCCAGAAGCGCATGATCCTCAAGGCCTCTGGTGCTGGCCCGGTCAAAGCCGGACAGATCGAGACAACAGGCGACGTCAAAATCCTGAACCCGGATCTCGTCATCTGCACGCTTGATGAAGGCGCAGACCTCCACATGGAGTTCACGATTGCGACGGGCAAAGGCTATGTTCCTGCAACGGACAACCGTCCGGAAGATGCGCCGATTGGCTTCATTCCGGTTGATGCAATCTATTCTCCTGTTCGCCGCGTTGGTTATCAGGTTGAGGACACGCGTGAAGGGACAGTTCTGGATTATGATAAACTGACTCTGACCGTTGAGACTGACGGGTCTATCACACCGGAAGATGCAGTGGCCTATGCGGCCCGCATTATGCAGGACCAGCTTCAGCTCTTCATCACCTTTGATGAGCCTGAGAGTGAAAGCGGAACGCAGACAGAAGAGAGCGATCTCGGCTTCAACCCTGTGCTCCTCAAGAAAGTCGACGAGTTGGAACTCTCTGTCCGCTCTGCAAACTGCCTCAAGAACGACAACATCGTTTACATTGGCGACCTGATTCAGAAGTCAGAAGCCGAGATGCTTCGCACGCCGAACTTCGGACGTAAGTCCCTGAATGAGATCAAAGAAGTGCTTGCGGGCATGGGTCTCCACCTCGGCATGGACGTGCCGGATTGGCCACCAGAAGACATCGAAGCGCTCGCTAAGAAATATGACGACCACCTTTAAGGAGTAGGCCTGCGAAGGCCCACAACGGAGACTAAAAATGCGCCACGGCATTGCACATCGTAAACTGAACCGCACTGCGTCTCACCGCAAAGCGATGTTCGCCAATATGGCGGCGTCTCTGATTGAGCACGAGCAGATCGTTACAACGCTTCCAAAAGCGAAAGAGATGAAGCCTTTCATGGACAAGCTGATCACGCTTGCCAAAAAAGGTGACCTACACGCGCGTCGCCAAGCGATCTCCAAAGTTCGCAACAAAGACGCGGTCAAAAAGCTCTTCGAAGTTTTTGGTGAGCGCTACAAAGATCGTAACGGCGGCTACACACGCGTTCTGAAAGCAGGCTACCGATTTGGCGACAATGCTCCGCGCGCCGTTATCGAGCTTGTTGATCGTGATGAGGATGCTCGCGGTGCAGCCGATCGTGCTCGCCATGAAGCTGAAATGGAAATGATGAAAGAATAGAGAGATCGTTTTCTTCTTTATTAAAAAAAGCCCGGTCGTTTATGCGCCGGGCTTTTTGTTTGATCGCTATCTATTGTGAGTACTATTCGTCCGGTTTACGGAGTTCAAACGTGACATTCACCGTCATTGAATAGCTGACTTCACCACTCGCTATTGGCGTTGCGGCATCCATCGCCATCTCGGCCCGTGCCATCATCATCGGTTGGGGCTGATATCCACCGCTCTCCGATAGCGTCACAATCCGCGCAACTTCATAGCCTGCCACAGATGCATACAGTTCTGCGCGCGTAATCGCTTCCGCCATAGCAAGGCGTCGTGCTTCGTTCTTGGCCGCCCCGTCATCATCCAAGCCGAAACGAAGTCCAGAGAATGTATTTCCACCGGCTTCTACAAGCGCGTCCATCGTCTCCCCGAGATCATTGAGATCGCGCACGCGCACCGACAGTTGATTCGATGCTGTATAACCAACCAAACGAGCAGGTTCCCCGTTTCGACGGTTAGAGTAGTCATAGCGCGGGTTCAGCGAGAAATTCGAAGTTTGCATATCACGGGTGTCAATGCCGGCGTCCTCCAGCACGGCGAAAACACTGTTCATCGCTGCGCGATTGTCAGCCATCGCCTGCTGGGCGGTCTCAGCCTCGCTGGTAACCCCCGCCATGATGAACGCAACATCCGGTTCTCGATTGACACTCGCGTCTGCCGAGATTTGCAGCGTTGTCTCTGGTTGAATCGAGTTTGGATGCGTACTTGCAAGAGGTTCGGCATTTGGCGTGATCGTCGGCTCTGGGGCCGCCGCTTCCGTAGCAGTCTCAGTCTGGGTCTCACTCAGACTGGCAGGCGCTTCATCTTCACCGCTGTCGCTCCCGCAGGCTGCCAGCGCGAACACGGCTGCAGATCCCAAAAGCAGTTTCCATGACGTTTTCATAGTCGGTCCTCCTTAAACAGGCGCATGCTTGATATTGCCATTGAATTGCGCCAATGCGACAAGATCAAGGCCGTATTTTTCAAACGGCTTTCATGTGCTGGTCGGGCCTGTAGCTCAGTTGGTTAGAGCGGACCGCTCATAACGGTCTGGTCGGGGGTTCAAGTCCCTCCGGGCCCACC
>JBCBCO010000085.1:0-9164 GCA_038630445.1 Pseudomonadota bacterium
CTCTAAGCCTCGCACCAGCCTGAACCGAACAGCTGGGACGATGACATGAATATTGCCACTCATCGCGCAGATCGAGCAGTTACAGTCTTCAACCTCAAAGACTGCAGGCAGGTCCACTTCAAACCGGACCGCGCCGCAGTGGCATCCGCCCCACCGTGTCGTCAGATCAACCATCAAGCCCCTGCGGCTGACCGACGGCGATAAAGGTAAAATTCTCAGGCTTGAGATACTCACGCGCGATCCGGTTCACATCTTCAAGTGTAACCGCCTCCACCATCGCATTACGCTTATCCCAGAAATCGACGGGCAAACCGTCGAGCCGAAGGCCCATCATATTTCCCGCGATTTTCGCGTTTGAATCGAAACCGAGTGGATAAGACCCGATGAGATAGGACTTCGCGTCAGCCAGTTCTTTCTCTGTCATGCCCTCGGCCACCATCAGCGTCATATTCTCTTTAATGCCTTCGATGAATTCGACGACGCTGTCATTATTGGTGCTTCCTGACCCACCCCAGGTCTGGGCATACTCCCCAGAGCTAACTCTCGAATAAATCCCATAGGTCAGGCCCCGTGCGACACGTAGATCTTCCATCAGACGACTTTCAAAACCGCCGCCCCCGAACGTGTAGTTGAGCACCACTGCGGTATAAAAATCCGGGTCATCCTGCCTCATGGCAGGTCCGGTAAAGGTCACAAGACTTTGCGGTTGTTCAAGCGACACCGTAATCGGGTCACTGACCGGCTCGGCCAAGGTCACTTGTGGGATGTCAATTTCAATGCCCGTTTCTGGCAGTCCCGCCGCCGCTGCATCGATCAAAGGCGCGAGATCTTGCGGAGAGATCGCACCGACCGCCGTGACCAACATACCGGACCGGCTCATGATCTTGTCCTTGTGCGCCTTTGCGGCTTCAGCAGAAAGCGCCTCAAGGCTTTCGGCCGTAAAGTCGCGGGCAAAAGGATGATCGGGCCATAGCACCTCTTCGAGCGCTTCGCCGGCCAGATAGCGCGCATTGGTTTCGCGCGTTTTCAAGCTGACTTCCTGCTCGCGCACGAAGCGTTCCCATGGTCCCTCGTCAAAACGCGGCTCTGCATAGGCGAGCGTAATCAGGTCAAACGCCTCATCAGCATTCTCTGTCAGCATGGAGGCATTACAGAACGTCGCTTCACGCCCGGCACTGCAGCCGAAGCTCATATTCAGCTCTTCCATGCGTTTGAAAAAGGCTTGGCTATCCAAATCGCCTGCGCCTTCATTCATCTGGTAGACCATGGCATTTGTCAGACCGATTTGTTCATTAGGATCGGAGGTCGTTCCGACCTGCCACGCCATGCGGAGCGACAGAATAGGAATGGACGGCTCTTCAACCAGCCAGACCGAAATCCCGCCTGGTGTTACGAATTGCTGTATCGTCGCAAATTCACCGTCATAGACCTCAACCTCAAGCGCGTTTTCTGTTGGTTCGTCAGCGGCTTGCTGAGTCTGAACACAAGCACCGATTGCTAGAGCCGCTACAGCCCCAAAAAGGAATTTCATACGCATCGCTTATTGCTCCCCATCTTCTGGCAGCAGGTGCGCCTCAATATAATTTCGGTCCTGTTCAAAGACCTCGCGAACCGCCGCCATAGCCCGTTCGGGTGTCACGGCGCGCACCTCATCTGGATAAGAGAGCAGCTGATCCACAGTCCCGCCAATGATGAGCCAGCGTCCGAACTGATTCGCCATGCCGGACTGGCTGTCACGGGCATAGATGGCTGAGGCCGCTTTTGAATTGCGGACCCGTTTCACGTCAGCTTCGTCGAAGCCCTCCTCGATTAAGCGATAAAGCTCACTCATCACAGCCTCTTCCAGATCGTCAAGACTAACGCCGGGCGACGGTGTCGCGTAAACGGCTGCTGGCCCCTCATCATGCAGGCTGAGCCATGCAAATGTCCCGACATCAATCGCGAGCTTTTTATCCTCAACAAGGGACTGATACAGCAAGCTTGTATTACCGCCGCCAAGCACGTCCAAGCCTACATCGAGCGCGAGCGCAAAGTCCCGGTCACGCCGCAGGCTCGTTCCATTATAATAGCGATACCAGACCGGCTGGCGGACCTTGGGGTCGCTATGCGTAATGAGCTGTGTCTCATCAATCTGATCGACAGAACGCCATTTGCGCTCGCCACTGACCAGCCCAGACGGCTCAATTTGACCATAATGCTCCTCGGCGAGGACACGAACCTCCTCGGGCGTCACATCCCCTGCTACAATCAGGATCGCATTTTCAGGGGAATAATGCTGACCATAAAATGAAACGGCGTCCTCTGGGGTGAGCTGTTCAATTTCTTCCATGTGTCCGAGGATCGTGATCTCGTAAGGGTGCCCTTCCCAAAAGGTACCAAGAACCATTTCACTGAGAACGCGGCTTGGGCTGCTTTCCAGAACCTGACGGCGTTCTTCCTTTACGACGTCGCGTTCTGTGAAGAAACTCCCACCGGGCGTTTCTTCAACGATCAGGTCGGTCATTCGCTCGGCCTCGAGCTCCATCATCTTCGGTAAGTGCTGCTTGGCGACGCGCTCAAAATAGGCCGTATAGTCCCAGCTCGTGAAGGCATTGAGCTGACCACCGCGACGCTGAATGATGCTATCAAACTCACCATCGGGAATATCATCGGTTGCTTTAAACATAAGATGTTCAAAGAAATGAGCGATCCCGGATTTTCCGGGCACTTCATCAGCAGCACCGACCTTGTACCAGACCATATGTGTGACGACCGGCGCGCGATGGTCAGGCAGGACAACAACGTCCATGCCATTATCGAGTGTGAATTGTGATGGGACCCATTCCGTCTGACTCTCGGTATTGGCGAGTGCCGCACCACCAAGCATTAGAACGGATGCAAACCCACCAATGAACCAAGTCTTTAGCGTCATAACCGCTCCTTCAAGCATACGTTAGAGATGTATTGACGTGAGTATTGCTCAGGTTCCGGGCAGCTTCAAGCGGTCACCAGAGCCGCGTTCAATCTCCACACCTTCGCCGCCTGTTGCAGAGTCGCCCGTTTCCTGTGATCCATCATTGCGCCAAAACATGATCCGGTCAGAGACATCCGTCGATTTGCGGATGATCTTGGCTTCTTCATAATCGACTTGTGCCCGCACGATAGGGTTCACCGCATTCGCATTAGCAGCAGCAACCAAAGCGCGTTCTGACGCGCTTGCATTTTGACCCAACTGACTACCAAAGGCGATACTGGAGCCACCGGCACTATCCTCGACTTCTGTTGGCAACGCTTGTCCCGTCGCTGGCGGGCGCAGGTTAAAGTCGGGCGGCACCACAAGTGGCGCTTTCGTGACAACGCGAAACTCGTCGGGCGCGCTGGGATTGGAATTTCCGCTGCTGGTGCATGCTGCGGCGACCATCAGGGCCAGCCCGGCTGCGGTCATTGAAACGGTCTTAATCATGGGCGTCCTCGCCTATTCGTCTTTGCTGTCGGCCCCAGCCGAACTTTCATCCCGCGACATTAGGAACTGGTCCACAAAGAGCAAGACCGCGCCAACACTAATCGCGGCATCGGCGACGTTGAAGACATAGTTGAAAAAGTATGGCGGCCAGATCCCGCTGAAGTCCAAAAAGTCCACAACAGCACCAAATCTGACCCGATCGATGACATTGCCGATCGCACCGCCGACAACGAGCGCCAGCGCAAGGCCGGTCCAATGGCGACCGACCCGCAGCAACCAGATGAAAAACCCAATCGCTATCAGACTGGTCACACCGACAAGCACCCAACGCATGACCCCTTCCGATTGTCCAAGCCCAAAACTGACGCCACGATTCCACACCATCGTTAGATCGAAAATCCCCGAAACCTCGATCTCGCCACACCCTTGAGTTTGATCGAGACATCCAAGCGCATTGAATTTGGGCTCGTTCAAAATCAGATATTTGGTCCATTGATCGAGGATCACCGCCACTGGGATCAGTGTGAGCAGGATATAGCGAAGGCGCTGGCTCATGCAGCAGCCCTTACCGCACGAATCGCGGCTGCATCGCGCGGCGTAACATCCGGAAACTCAGGATCAGCTGTGGCGGGATCAAAATACTTCCAACTGCGCGCGCATTTGATGCCGCTCGCTTCGCCCGGGATAACGGCGACGTCCGGCTCTTCCGATAAGCGGAAAGCACTATCCGGTGCATCGCCAAGGGTCAGCGTGGCTTGCGAGGTGATGAAAATATCCTCCGCGCTCTCGCCTTCAAACGCGTTGAGCAAAGCCTCATCGCCGATGAAGACTTGCGGTGCCGCCTCCAGCGAAGATCGGATTCGTTTCTCGCGGCGTTCAATTTCAATCGCACCGGTCACAACTCGGCGCACGCGGAAAATCTTCTCCCAACGCTCAGCCAGAGCCTCGTCACGCCAGTCGCTCGGCGTCTCTGGGAATTGCAGCAGATGAATACTGTCAGCGCGATCTGAGAAGATGCTCATCAGGAACGCTTCTTCCGTTGTGAACGGCATGACCGGCGCGAGCCAACAGAGGAGCCGCTCGAGCACTGCGGCCATAACGGTTCGGTTTGCACGACGCCGGACCGAGTTTGGCGCATCGCAGTAGAGGCTGTCTTTACGAATATCGAAATAGACCGCCGACAAGTCTACCGAAGCGAAATTGACGAGCTGGCCCATCACTTTCTTGAAGTCGAAGGCGGTGTAGGCGGTACGAACCTCAGCATCGATCTCGCTAAGGCGATGCAGGACCCAGCGTTCCAGGCTTGGCATATCTGCGACTTCAACAGCTTCCGCCACTGTGTAGCCCTCGAGCCCACCGAGAAGGTAGCGCAGTGTATTGCGCAAGCGCCTATACGTCTCAGCAACGCCTTTGATGATTTCGTCTGAGATCCGGAGGTCTTCTGTGTAATCCGAGCTAGCCGTCCAAATGCGTAAGATCTCAATTCCGTTCTGATTACCGAAATCTTTGGGATCGATTGTGTTGCCAATGGATTTGGACATCTTCTTGCCGTCGCCATCGACAATCATGCCATGGGTAACGACCTGTTTATAAGGCGCAAAGCCGCGTGTCGCACAATTCTCAAGCAGCGAGCTTTGGAACCAACCGCGATGCTGGTCAGAGCCTTCCAGATAGACATCCGCCTGCCCTGTCGCCTCATCAATGATGCCGCGATCGCGCAACGCAAAGGCGTGGGTTGTGCCGCTATCGAACCAGACATCGAGCACGTCATTGACCTTTTCCCAGTCGGCGGGGTTCTGCGCGACACCTTGAAGGAAGGTCGTTGCATCGGCACTGAACCAGGCTTCAACGCCATTGGCTTCAATCGCGTCGAGGATGCGCTGATTGACCGTATTCGCATCGTCTTCTGACAGCGCTTCGGTGTGCGGACGACCGTCCGGCGAGACCAGCAATGTGATCGGCACCCCCCAGTTGCGCTGACGCGAGATCAGCCAATCGGGACGATCCTTGACCATGGCGGTGATCCGGTTGCGGCCCTGCGGCGGAACGAAATGGGTTTGTTCAATGCCTGCGAGTGCTGCTTCGCGCAGCGTTTTGCCGCCCTTGGTCTGGCTATCCATGGCGATGAACCATTGCGGCGTAGCGCGGCGAATGACGGGGGCTTTCGAGCGCCAGCTATGCGCATCCCGGATCGTCGCCATCCCGCGTGCAAGCAAGTTTCCGCTCTCAGCCAGCAGCGTGATGACCGCATCGTTCGCTTTGCCCGGTTGGCCGCGCTTCTTGCCGCTCGTACGGATGATATCGAGGCCGCGAAGGGGTTCGGGCACCTCTTCCGTGTAGCAACCGTCGGGATCGACAATCTGGCGGACTTCCGACGATTGGCGACCGGATGCGATGAAAACATTATAGTCATCCTCACCGTGTGCGGGTGCAGTATGCACGAAGCCTGTGCCGGCGTCATCGGTGACGTGGTCGCCCGCGAGCATTGGGATATCGTGCTGCCAGAAGGAATCGACGTCTGCGAGGGGGTGAGAAAGCGTCCATCCCGTTGGATCAACATCGCTAACGCGCGTCATGTCAGTGATCTTAGCCGCGGCCTGAATGCTATCTGCCAGTGCATCAGCAAAGACAAGCTTCTCACCCGGTGTGGCGTAAGGCGCAAACCCAAGCTCTTCTTCGCTCATGACCGAAGTCACTTGATACAATCCATAACTGATTGCAGGGCTATAGCCGACGGCCTGATTGACCGGGATCGTCCAAGGCGTCGTTGTCCAGATCAGGACAGATGCGTCAGGTAAATGGGATGGTTCTGGAACCGGTTTACCGTCACGTTTAGCCAAGCCACTGCGAATCTTCTCGTAACCCGCTCCAAGGGCGATCGGAAACTTCACCCAGATCGTAGGCACTTTCCGGTCGTGATACTCCACTTCCGCCTCGGCCAATGCGGTCCGCTCGACCGGCGACCACATGACAGGCTTGGCGCCACGCACAAGTCGCCCACCCATCGCGACGCTCAGGAACTCACGCACGGTCGCAGCCTCTGAAGCATAGTTCATGGTCAGATAGGGATCGTCCCACTCGCCTTCGACACCGCAGCGGCGGAAGCCTTCTTTTTGGACCTCGATCCATTCAGCAGCATATTCACGGCAGGCCCGACGGAACTCATCGCCCGGTACGTCATCCTTGGTGCGGCCTTTGCCCCGGAACTGCTCTTCAACCTTCCACTCAATTGGCAGGCCGTGACAGTCCCAACCGGGCAAATAGCTCGCATCAAATCCTGTCATCTGATGGCTGCGCACCACCATGTCCTTCAGGATCTTGTTCATGGCGGTCCCAAGGTGGATCGCACCGTTCGCATAGGGCGGTCCATCGTGCAGGATGAATGGCTTCGCGCCGCGGGCTTTCGCATCCTTGCGCAAACGCTCGTATAGCTTCATGCTATCCCACTTCTCAATCCATTTCGGCTCAGCCTTCGGCAGGCCGCCACGCATGGGAAAGTCCGTCTTCGGCAGGAAGAGCGTGTCTTTATAGGGGTTCTCTGGTTTCTTCGGTTTCGTGTCGGTATCAGCCATCTTAGCGGTCTTCACATCAGCGTTTCATGTCAGGGCATAAAGTCAATTCGCCCGGCCGCAAGCTGACGTGTCAGCAAACGACCGGGCCGCTAATTCGTATCGCAAAGGCGGATGTAGCGTATTTCATACCTGCGCCTTAGCAAGCTAAGATGCGCTTGTCACGCAGACAGCTCAAAAAGGACAGAGCATGCCTAGAACGACTCTCCTAACCCGCTGGCAATCGCAACGAAAATAGAGACATTCAATTCGAGATTTTGATACATTTGACCGAAGTCGAGAACCAAATAACGCGATACTAAGACAGATTCTGACCCGTCAGAATTCGTTTGAAGCGCAACCTTAACCGCAGCTTTCGTTAGGCTTAGTCTGTTTAGCATCTCTAGGTCAGAATTAGCCGCCGTCGCACCCCATCTCGCAGACATTTCAATCCCGCTGCACCGATCGCCATTACAAGCGGTTCCTGCAACCTGATAGATAAGCCCAGTATCCGGATCTTTGACGATAACCGCCGGAGCTCCATTGATTTCAGTGGTTTGCGTGATGTCGTCTCCGACAGATGCGATCAAGCGTTGTAAGAGTGCAGCATCTACAGAGGTGATTAAATCATCATTGTTCGTCTGCGCGTTCGTTAATGGCGTGAAAAAGAACGCAAATGCGGCTAAGCTGAAAATCCATTTCATTACAGAAACTCCCTCTCATTTCGGAGTAGAAAAGCCCAGTCTCGAGGGGCCTGCAAGAAAAAATCGGATCAAGGCGCTATTCTAAGCATAATCTCGCATCTTCAGCATCGCTCCGCATCTGCGTGACCATCTCATCCAGACTCTGAAATTTCAGCTCTGGTCTCAGGAAAGATACGAGCGCGACTTCGATTCTTTTGCCATAAAGATCACCGTCAAAATCGAAAATGAAGGTTTCTAACAATGGATCACGCACGCCTGTTGTCGGTGTTCGACCGAAATTGGCGACCCCGGCCAGCCAGTCTGTCTCACCATCAATGCGCGCGCGGACTGCATAGACACCGTGCTTGGGGTGGATCAGATCACCCAGATGCAGATTGGCGGTTGGAAACCCGATCGTACGACCGCGCTTTTCACCGTGCTCAACGATACCGTCGGCAATCCAGTCATGCCCCAGAATTTCAGCCGCCTTTTCAGGTTCACCGGAAATCAGGGCTTCGCGGATGGCTGTGGACGACGCTTTCGCGCCTAATGCCTCAATCTTCTCGACGACAGTAACGCCAAAACCGAGCGCTCGGCCGAGCGATGACAAACGTGCCGCATCGCCCATGCGCCCGCGCCCAAAGCGGAAATCGAAACCAACCGTCACGTGTGCAGCACCAATTCCGTCTTTCAAAACCTCGCGTGCGAAGACCTCATCGGTCATCTTCGCCATGTCAGCATTGAAGGGGAGTTCGAAAACAGCTTTGGCGCCTAGGTCGACAAGCCGCTGGTTCCGTCTTGCCGGACGATATACCCTGAAGGGCGGATCATCAGGACGGAAGAAGGCGCGCGGTGGCGGCTCGAACGTGGCGACACCGAGTGGTGCATCCACCTGTGAGGCCGCATCAATGACAGCGCGGTGGCCTGCATGAACCCCGTCAAAATTACCCAAAGCAACAGAGAAACCGCGGGCCTCGTCCGGAACTTGTTTATAGTGGGCAATAACGGTCATCAGCGCTTACGCTTCGCGGCGGGGAACCATGACAAGCGCCTCGCCTGAGATCGCAGCCTTGCCATCAACGATACATGACACTTTCAGCGTGACCTTGTTACCGCGCTCTTGAAGCTCTGTGACTTCGACCCGAACGGTGACTTCAGATCCGATATAGACGGGCCGACGGAACCGCATATTCAGTCCAACAAAGACGGCACCGGGGCCCGGAAGATTATTACCGAGAATTCCCGAGATATAACTCGCCGTCAGAGCCCCATGTGCGATGCGCTGTCCGAAAGAGGTCTGGCTGGCATAAGCCTCATCCATGTGTAGCGGATTGCGATCACCGGAGACTTCGGCGAACAGTTCAATGTCTTTCTCGGTGATCGTGTGAACCGTCTCATGGCTCATGCCGATAGATAGGTCTTCAAATTTGTAGCCGTCTTTAACAGTCATAGGCGGCGCGCTCCTTCTAGCTTTCACGGCCTGTTACAATG
>JBCBCO010000086.1:0-9043 GCA_038630445.1 Pseudomonadota bacterium
CGCCATGACAGCTGCAGGCGGTGCCGTCCACGCTTCGCGCCAGCCTGCCATAGACAGGACGAGATCACCTTCGGCAAAATCCGGATGATTAGACGCTGTCACACGCCCCACTGCGCCGCCTTGTAGAACCTCACCGACCTGAAACGGTGGCACATAGCTCTCGCGATCATACATCCGCCCGCGCATGTAGGGATCAACCGACATCCAGCTATTACGCACCTGAATTTCGCCGGGCCCGGGCGCAGCCGCTTCATAGCTGACGGTTCCGAAATCAGCCGGGGTGGGTTCGCCGACAGGACGTTTGGCAAGTGTAATACCGGTTGCTTGTAGGGCACTCATGGGAAATCCTCCGTTTATCTATTTCGCTTATCTGAGGGACGCCGCAGCGGAAGGGAAGAGGCCTATTGAAAGAATTCGTAATGCCTTTTGATAGGACGTCTTCATTCAAAACAGGCATTAAATATATCACCGAGGTCTGAGTCTTGGCAGTGGAGAGTAGATTTTGACCATCCTAAAGACAGGTCTCATCGGCGCAGGCGTCTTCGGCGGGTATCATGCCGGCAAGATCGCGGCGTCTGCACACACGGAATTCGTTGGGGTTTTTGACCCTGATCAAGATCGCTGTGCTGCCCTCGCAGACACTCATAACGTTATGTCCTTCAGCTCCCAAGCCGACCTCTTCGCAGCCGCAGACGCTGTCATCGTCGCTTGCCCGGCCACTTATCACGAAGCAGTCGTTAAAGCCGCGCTGGACGCCGACTGCCACGTCATGGTCGAAAAACCCCTCGCCCTGACCGGTGCGGCCGCTGACAAGCTCGCCGCCCTCGCAGACGCGAAATCACTTACCCTCCAAGTCGGTCATCAGGAACGCTTGGTTCTGAGAGCGATGGGGCTTTTTGATGTTCCAGAAAGGCCAATCCGTATCGAAGCTATCCGCATGGGCCCGCCAGCCTCCGATGGTCGCGCAGGCGATGTTTCTGTTATCTGGGACCTGATGACTCACGATCTCGATATGGTTGGCGTTTTGATGGGCACGCCCTTAAGCATCGAAGCGACCGGAAAAAGCGCGCACACGCCTCACACAGATGAGGCCACCGCCCACCTAAAATTCTCAAACGGCGGCGCAGAGATCAGAGCGAGCCGCTGCGCGCCCGAGCGTGACCGCCGTATGAGCCTCACCTATCCCTCCGGCACGATCGCCATCAACTTCCTCACCCGCGCTGTGGAAAATACGACGCCGTTTCCGATCAAAGCGGACGTCTCACAAACGTTGCCAGACCCCCTCGGCGCGGCTGACGAAGCTTTCTTTGCCGCGGCACTTGGTCAAATGCACTGTATTATTCCCGGCCGCGAAGCCGCGCTGGCTGTCCACATGGCCGAACAGGCCGAACTGTCTGCCCTCCACACATTAGGAGCTTAAACCGATGCCATATTCTGACGCCGAACCCACCACCCTGATCGATCTCCCCGCCGACGCACCGATCCAACTCTTCGACCTGAAAAGCCAGCAGGCATCGATCCGTCCAGCCCTCGAAAAGCGTTGGACTGACATCCTCGATCACGGCCGCTACATTGGTGGACCGGAAGTCACTGAATGTGAGGAAGGCCTTGCAGCCTTCACAGGCTGCGCAGAAGCCGTCGCCGTCGGGTCCGGCACTCAGGCCCTCGTCATGCCGCTCTTGGCCATGGGAATCGGGGCAGGGGACGCCGTTTTCATTCCCGGCTTCACCTATAATGCCACCGCCAACGCTGTTCTCCTCGCAGGCGCCTTTCCGGTCATCGTCGATATCGACGCCAAGACCTTCAATATGGACGCAGAAGACCTCGCCCGCAAAATTGACGCGGTCAAAGTCAAAGGCGAACTGACCCCGCGCGTCGTCATGCCGGTCGACCTGTACGGCCTGCCTGCGGACTATGACGCCATTGTCCCTGTCGCAGAAGCGCACGGTCTTCGCATTATCGCCGACGGTGCACAAGCGTTCGGCGGCAAGCATCGCGGCCAATGGATCGGCAATATTGTCGAGATCACTGCGACCAGTTTCTACCCGACCAAATCGCTCGGCGGCTACGGCGACGGCGGCGCGATTTTCTGTCAGGACGCAGACTTCGCTGACCGTATGCGCTCAATCCGTTGGCACGGCACAGGCGACAATCGTAAAGAGTCGATCCGCGTCGGCATCAATGGCCGCTGCGACTCTATCCAGTGCGCCGTCGTGGCTGAAAAGCTCGGCTTGTTCGAAGCCGAACGCGACCGTCGAATGGCCGCCGCTGCGATCTATAATGATCGCCTCGAAGGCAAAGTCGAACGTCAGATGTCCCTCGACGGACAGGAAAACGGCTACGGCCTCTACACGGTGCGTGTCCCGAACCGCACCGAAGTTCGCGCCAAACTCTCAGACGCCGGCATCCCAAGCGGTATCTATTACGACATGGCCATCCACCAAATGCCCGCCTTTACCCACTGCGCCGAGTATGGCCCACTGCCCGAATGCGAGGCGGCTGCGGATGAAAGCCTCAGCCTCCCCATGCACCCCTATCTGAGCGCATGGCAGGTCGAAAAAGTGTGTGACGTTTTGCTGGCGGCGATTTGAGTATGATGCGCCGACACTCCGTGCGTATCAGATTGTTGATACTCATATCGGGGGTGCTACCGGTCGCGCTTGCCGCATGCGACGCTCGTGAAGCTTTCCGGTCAGAAGCTACACTTGATCTTGAGCGTGCCTCCGATCTTGGAGCCGGGGATATCGTGTCTGACGCTCATATAATTTTGATTGCCGAAGACGGATCACTTGAATGGAACTCAATACCAATTAACGAAGCAGACCTCAGCAAGCGAGTTCAATCACCGACTGAGGGCGTGCCGAATATAATTCTGGTCGTTCATCCCAGAGCTGCATCTGGAAGGGTGATTGCTTTGCAGCAAGAGATCGCTCAGTCTGACTACGATCTTAAAGACGTCCAACGCGCAACGACGGACTAGTGTCTAGTGCGCATAAGCCTTTTGAAAATATAACAGCTAGAAATGATGCTATCGGGTTTGTTGGATACTCTCCGCGCTATCCTCACCGCTCGCTCAAATCTAAACTATCTCAGCACCCCTCCCGCCCCCACGCTCCCCACGGCTCGACCGTGGGGTCCATCATCCGAAATCTACCGAAAGAATAAGGAGTTAAGGTGACCTCTCAGCCTAGCCTTGAGACAGGGAAATGAGTTGCACGGTCAAGCCGTGCAAAGCGTGACTGAGAGACCGGACTATAAATCTATCCCGCAGAGTCCAACCCATCCGTAAACTCCTCCCCAACATGCAAATCCGCATCCATCCCCGCGACTGGGCCCACGTCCCGGTCTGGCTCTGGCCCTTTGTATGGTGGCAACTCATCCGCCTGCGCGCCCATGTGCGCAGAACCGGCCAGTACGGGGTCTACCAAATCACGCACGACGGCCGCGTCGAAGTCTACCTCGCGCCCGACAGATCAGACCTCAACGTCTGGCTGTACCAACAGCGCCAAGCCTATCTCGATCACTGGACGCCGATGCACGATGCCAGCGGCGAGGCACACTTAAACGCGATCCGCTACTGGACACCCCGCTTCATGGAATGCGGAGAACGCATCCTCTACATCAGCTGGGGCAAAGACTTCACGCCTGCGCCTGTGATTGAGGATAGTTCGTAACGGCACGAGCCCCCTCCGAGCGCTTCGCGCCCACCTCCCCCGTATGCGGGGGAGGAAATTCTGCCCTTAATCAGATTTGGAGCTGAACTTTCCTCCCCCAAGCTTGGGGGAGGTGCCCGAAGGGCGGAGGGGGCAAATCCCAATCTCACCACCAAAATCCAAACAACCCCACCTTCCCGCACCCACGCGAGAAGCCAAGCCCGGCTGCGCGAAATTCAAATCAGGAGACAAAGCGCCCGCAGCCCGGTTCATCGACTTCGGAAGTGGTCGCCCCGCGATCATTTGGTCCGGAGGACCAAATGAAACTGGAGAGGGCCACGGCAGTGGCAGCGAAGCCAGACCAGGAAGCCGCTTCGCCTCGCTCGCCCGGAGGACGTCAGCGCGAGGAAAAATTAAGCGACATCCCGATAAGCCACTCTTGCCCCATTTCGCGTTTCATCGGGTGAAACCATCTTGATCAACTCTGCCGCCACAGCCTCCGCCGTCGGTAATATGCTTTGATCTTCACCCGGCATTGCGTCTTTTCGCATCGTCGTCGCAGTCGCGCCGGGATCAAAAAGGTTGACCCGCAAGGATAGCTTTTCGGTCTCCGCCGCATAGGCTTGAACCATGGCTTCAAGACCTGCCTTGGAGGCTTGATAGGGCCCCCAAAAGGCTCGCGGTCGAGGCACGACACCGGAGGTCAAAAAGACAGCGCGAGGCGCATCAGACCGCCGCAAGAGCGGATCCGTTGCCCTGATCAAACGCCAGTTCGCGCTGAGATTCACATCAATCGTCTCATCGAAAGAGCGTTCACCTGTCGCTTGAAGAGGCCCCAGTGTTCCGAGGACTCCCGCATTTGCGATGAGGCCATCAAGCCGACCAAACTTGCTTGCAATTGCCTGTCCCATCGGCTCGAACGCCGCTTTGTCTTTCAGATCGAAAGGGATCAGCGTCATTGTCCCACCAAGCGCTTTGGCTTCATCATCAAGCTTTTCCAGCGCCGCTTTGGATCGCGCCAGCGCAATTACACGATCGCCTTGCTGCGCTAAGGCCAAAGCCGCTGCGCGCCCAATCCCGCGTGACGCGCCAGTGATGAGAATGATCCGTTTATCCATGCGCGCCGATTATCGCGCCGCTTTGGCCTAGTCCAGCAGGGAAAGCTGCTCGTCTTCTTTGCTGCTTTCATTCTGATCGTGATCAATCAGGCGGGTTGGATAATTCCCGGTGAAGCAATGATCAGCAAATTGCGGATATTCAGGATCATAATCCAACCCGATGGCGCGGTAGAGACCCGGCACAGACAGGAAGCCGAGACTCTCAGCTTTCAGATAGGCGCGCATTTCCTCCAGCGTATTATTCGCTGCGAGGAGTTCATCACGCTCGGCCATATCGATCCCGTAAAAATCCTGATGTGTAATCGGCGGGCTGGCGGATCGGAAATGGACTTCCTTGGCCCCGGCCTCGCGAACCATCTGCACGATCTTGCGCGAGGTATTTCCGCGGACAATGGAGTCATCGACCAGCAGAACCCGCTTTCCTTTTAGAACGGCGCGGTTTGGGGAATGCTTGCGCGATACAGCTTTCTGTCGACCGCTTTGCGTCGGTTGAATGAAGGTTCGCCCGACATAATGGCTTCGAATAATGCCGAGTTGGAACGGGATGCCGGAGGCTTCAGAATAGCCAATCGCGGCCGGAACGCCGGAGTCCGGCACCGGGACGACAACATCGATATCGGCGGGATGCTCTTCTGCCAGATACTGTCCCATTTTGCGGCGGACTTCGTAAACTGACCGTCCTTGAACAATGCTGTCAGGTCTCGCGAAATAAACATACTCAAACAGGCAGGGCCTGATCGGCTTAGTCGGAAAGGGTCTGTGGCTGGTCAGTCCATGCTCGGTGATAATGACGACTTCACCTGGATCAATTTCGCGCTCGAAACTCGCGCCCATCAAATCGAGTGCGCAGGTTTCAGAGGCAAGGACGAACCCCTCGCCGATCTTGCCAAGGATCAGTGGGCGAAGGCCTGATGGATCGCGAGCCCCGATCAGTTTCTTGTTGGACATACAGACGAGAGAGAAACCGCCTTCGATCTGGCGGATCGCATCGAGGAAACGATCCCCAACCCGATCCTGATCACTGCGCGCGATGAGATGCAGGATAACTTCAGTATCCATGGTCGATTGGAAGATCGCACCGCGCTGCACCAGTTTGCGGCGCAGCGATCGCGAATTGGTCAAATTGCCATTGTGAGCGATCGAGAAGCCGCCGCTATCAAGGTCTGCATAAATCGGCTGAATGTTGCGAAGCGCGGGCTTGCCCTGGGTGGAGTAGCGGTTATGGCCAATGCCGTTTCGGCCCGGTAGGCGGTCGGAAAAGTCGCCCTGAAAATTTTCGCCTACGAGGCCCATATGCCGCTCAGTGTGAAAGCGCTCGCCATCGTAAGTCGTGATGCCGCAGGCTTCCTGACCGCGATGTTGAAGGGCGTGAAGACCGAGAGCGACCAGAAGAGAGGCTTCTTCACAATTGAAGACACCGACAATGCCGCATTCTTCGCGTGGCTTGTCGTCATCATGGTCGAAGAGCATTGACGGGCCTCGCTGAGCTGCTTGTGAGCGAGTTATTCCGGCTCGCCCTCGGGGTCAAGAGAGGCGTCTTGTCCGCCCTGTTCGACGAGGTCGGGAAGCTGCTTTTTTATCTCAGCAACACTGGACTCCATCAGCGGATAAATCTGTGCATCCCGAATGAATTCCGGAACCTGATCCTTATCCATGCCGATATCGATCGCGTATGCGAAAAAGATAATAACAGCCGCGCCTCGCAGGAACCCGAAGACACCGCCTGCAAGCCGATCAACGAGACCAATTCCATCAGTCCCCTGGAGATTCTTCGAGAGGCTTGCGCCAAACCAGGCGACCAACACGTAAATAACCAGGAAGGCGCCGACGATCAGGATCGCATCAGGAAGCCAATTCGGGCTGGTCTCCGGTAGCGTATTGGCTAGCGGGTCGCGTAGATAAGAGTGCGCATAATACGCCGCCGCAAGTGCAGCCATGAAAGCGCCAAGCGTAGCAAGTTCTCTAAGGAAACCCCTGGCCAGCGCCATCATGACAGAAACAATGACAATAACGATGGCAATTCCATCGAACGGTGTCAGGGCTTCCATCATTGCGCGATATCCGGGGCAAGTAACTCTACGAGGTCAGATAGGCGCTTTAAGGGGGTAATCGTCAAGCCTTCGATGGCGGTTGGGCTGCCATCGGGCACAAAGGCCTGTTCAAAGCCAAGGCGTTCGGCCTCTTTCAGACGCTGCTCCATGCGGGCAACAGGGCGGATGGCACCGGAGAGGGCGACCTCGCCAAAGAAGATGGACTTGCGTGGGCCGGGCGTATTGTTTGCTGACGTAAGCAACGCGGCAGCGGCGGCGAGGTCGCCTGCCGGTTCGCTCATCCGGTAACCGCCTGCGACAGAGAGGTAGACGTCGCGTCCGCCGAGGCCGACGCCGCAGCGGGCCTCTAAAACGGCGAGCAGCATGGCGAGGCGATTGCTGTCCCATCCGACGATGGAGCGACGCGGGGTGCCATAGGCGCTGGGCGCGACAAGGGCCTGAACCTCGGCAAGAACCGGGCGTGAGCCTTCCATTGCGGCGAAGACGGCTGCGCCGCCTGTTTCATTGTCTTCACTGGACAGGAAGAGGGCGGACGGCTCGCGGGCGGGGGCAAGGCCGTATTGGTGCATTTCGAAAATGCCGATCTCGTCTGTCGGGCCGAAGCGGTTTTTGACAGCGCGCAGGATGCGGAACTGGTGTCCGCGCTCGCCCTCGAAATAGAAGACGGTGTCGACCATGTGCTCGACCACACGGGGGCCGGCGATCTGGCCCTCCTTTGTGACGTGGCCGACAAGGATGAGTGCTGCGCCAGACTTTTTAGCCCAACGGGTAAGTTCCTGACCACAAGCGCGGACTTGGCTGACAGAGCCGGGGGCGGCCTCCAAGCTGTCGGACCACATGGTTTGAATCGAATCGATGACGACGAAATCAGGTTTCGCTTTTGTCAGGGCGGAGACTACTTTGCGGAGATCGGTCTCCGTGGCGAGATCGACGGGGCTATCGGCGACTTTTAGGCGCCGCGCGCGCTCCTGAATTTGGGCGGTGGCTTCCTCGCCGGAGACGTAGACCGATTTCAGTCCGTTGCGGGCAAGGCGGGCGGCGACTTGTAAGAGAAGCGTGGATTTGCCGATGCCGGGGTCGCCCCCGATCAGAGTGGCTGAGGAGGGAACGATGCCGCCACCAAAGACGCGGTCAAGCTCGTCCACGCCCATCACGATGCGGGCGGGCGGTTCTGTTTCGCCGTTCAGCGCGGTGAAATCGACACTGCCAGTCTTGGCGCTGCCCTTGGGCGCTTTCAGGCCGCCGGGTGGGCCGCTGACGGCTTCCTCGACCAGAACATTCCATTCCCCACATGCATCGCAGCGCCCGCTCCACTTATTGTGAACAGACCCGCACGATTGGCAAACGAAGTGTGATTTAGCCATGATGACGGGATAGGGCGCGTTGGGGGGCGGGGCAATGCTTGAGGTTTGTTCGCTCGCGCCAAAAAGCACACGGTTCCTAATCCAAGCTCAAGCCCAGTAGCGCGTAGGGTGATGGACAAATCTCGGCCCATTCTTCGCGTTCTGAGACTTTGCAGACACCTGGGAAATCGCCGGATCGGCCCTGAAGGTCTAGAATGATTTGAAAATGGAGATGCGGTGCCCAGCCGCCATTGATTGTCTTGTCGCCCAACTCGGCGAGGACGTCGCCGCGCGAAACGGGTTTGCCTAGGGTCAAGTCGGTCAAAGACTCTGCGCTCAGGTGGCCGTAAAGGGTCCAGAAGGTGAGGCCGTCTTTTGGCTCATGTTCTAGAATGATCGTCGGCCCATAATCGAGGTCGCCATCATTGTTCTGAAAACTGTGGACCCGGCCATCCAGTGGCGAGCGAAACGGCGTGCCAGCCGGTGCGAACAGGTCGACGCCGAGATGGAGTTTGCGCGGTTCTTCATTGTCGGTTTTGAACACCGGGCTGTCATAAATGCCGCGCTCTTCGAGATAGCCGCCGGCGTGGATTTCACCGTTCGGGGGAACCCAGTCTATTGGCAGGTCGTTCCAGCCGCGTGCTTTCAGGCTCTGCGCGTCGAGGCGTAGGTGTTTGGCGTTGAAGCAACCGTCCATGATTTCGATTGGGGGCTCGGTTTGCCCGGCGAGCCAGCGACCAAATTCGTCTCGTTTTGTCATGGTCTCCCCGTACCATAGTTTTTGTAACTTGTTGCTGATTTGAAAAAGTTGTTCTTCGGAAACGTGATAAGTGGAGAATATAAATGGTAAGATGTTGGGTAGTGTCGATTTTTATCCT
>JBCBCO010000087.1:0-9019 GCA_038630445.1 Pseudomonadota bacterium
GTAACCGTTTCGGCCGCAAGTTCCCTTAAGTCTTCGAACGCAAACTGCCTCATTCCTTCTGCAAGAACGACGCGTGCATTTTGCATAGGTCCTTCTTTTCCCGCGATAAGGTTTTGATAGGTCACTATGCTAACGCTATGAGCGATTTCGCCATTGTCTATCGCTTGATCCAGCTGTTTGAGTTCTGCACGTAACCGCGTAATTTCTTGGCGCGCTTCCTCCGTCCCGGCCTCATCCAGCGCTTTCTGTTCAGCCGTCTCTAAAGCCTCTTTTGCAGAACGAACGTCCGCTTTCTTATCTCGCAGATGCTGCTCCAGCCAGTTCGGAATATCATTCAATCGCTGATAATTGACCCGTGTATCGTCATACTTACAAAGCTTAGCAACCCAATTGTCGAGCATCTTAAAAGCACCGCGACCCCGGTACTCCGTTGTGCGGAATCCCCGTCTCCAGAGATACATAAAGAGTGGGTCTTGCTCGTATGGGTCGCCCTTTTCATCCCGCTCATCTTTTGCGACAGCAAGCTTTTCCGCAGCCCGATGCGCAACCGAAGCAGCATCATCAAAATTGCGAACAAGTGCTTGATAATCTGTATCTTTTGATAGCGCAGACTCAACTTGGGCAACGAGTGCTTCATAGGCCTCAACGGTGTCCTTCAGAGACACATTCACAGTAACGCGCCCGTCTTCCAACTGTTTCAGGTCATTGTGCGCTCTATCGACGGCGCTCTGCTGTTCAGTAACCCGTTCATCATGCTTGCTCAGAAGTGCCAAAGCCTCACGATGCACGCGGTCGAGACGCTCTGCTCCACTCTCGTCCAAATATTGCAGGCGAATATCTGCCAATTCACGGTATGCTAGAAGTTGTTCATCGCGCACTTCCGCTTGGCGACGTTCTTGAGCTTCCTCTTCAGCGACGGCATCTGATAAACGGCGACGCAGACGGGCAATAGACCCGTCAATTTCTTCTAAAGCGTCGCGTCCGGAAATGGTCCTGCTCATCCTACCACTCCAAGATCGCGCCACCAGGCGTGTCTACTGTATATTCCGGAGTAAGTTGGCCGCTTTCCTTACGTCCGATGATTGCGTCTTGAATGATGAAATCATCGTTTTTGTCTGCTGCGACGCGGTTAAACGTGGCCTCACTGACGCTTTGACCCCAGCGCGTTACTCTTGCTGTTTCTGAGGTTTCTTCATTTTGAATCAATACTGTTGCAAGTCCTCCGGACGGCCTAACGGCTTCGACAATCAAATAATATCGGACACCATCAGGTCCGTCCTCGTAAAAGCGAAAGACTCCAGATCGCTCTTCATCAGGCCCATAAACGACACGAACATCATAGCTAACACTGACGTCGTTACGCAGTCGTTCAAGCGACGCTAAAGCCGTTCGAGCTTCACCCGCTTCCCCAACACTTACGGCCGACAAACCGTCCTGATAATAAGATTCCGCGAGCCGATCCGCGGTATCACTCGTGCTAATGTCCAAAACAGCATCACGCGCTTTTGCCAGATCCGCGGGAAGAGTCTGCGTCAATTCCACTTGCAGCGCCTCAGCACGCGCCTTCTGTGGCCCGGCCACTCCAAATTGATAGACGCCCAAACCAATCGAAACGGCCGCAACTGCGCCTGCGACGGGTTTCCACCAACGATCCCGAGAGACATAAATTTTCGCCAGCCGAACGCCGAAACCACCCTCTGGCGGCGCATAGCGGAACCGTTGTTCCTCTAACGCTTTCACGCCCTGCTCGATCACATGATCAGGAACGTCGATCCCCTGCGCCTCATAGATTTCACGTAATCGGCTGACTAATTCGGCCTTTCGCCCTGTGCGGTCGAGCTCCTTCAGCAACGCCTGATCACGATGACGCAGCGTATCTACGACATCCATCGCGATGAGGACTTCATCAAGCGTCTTTTTGTGTTCGACCGTCTGGCTCAAGGCGGCTTAACCCTTAAGCCCGAGGGATAAGCGCAAGCGCTGCCCCGTCATTGACCAGCTTGGTCAGGCGGCGCTTGCCGTCTTCGACCGCTTCACGGACTTCCTGACTGTTCTTAGTCGAAAGGTCCCGCATTTCAGCGATAATCGTCTGTGCCCGTTCCTGATAGTTCACAACACTATCAACCAGCATCTTCACAGATGCTGCAGACACCGTTGGCCCATACCCCGCACGAACCGCGGCTTCCTGAACTTGATCACCGATCTCTGCGAGAACTTCCAAGCTTTGATTGACGCCCTCTTTCATCGCCTCAAGCGTCTGCGTGCTTTCATGAAGGCCATGCATACCGGTGAAGCTTGCTGTCAGAGCCGTAAGAACAACTTCATTGGTGGAGAAGAAACTGACCGACTGCGCATAAACGCGCTCTTTCGCTGTCGTGATTTGCACAAGACGCGCCATGATCACTTCAGACGTATTGTACCCAATCGTGATGTTGTCAGCGAGGTCTTTTGCAATCTGATAGCGCTTATCCTCATTCTGCAGCTCCCGAAGCCGCTCATCGCGCGCGAGTTCGAGTGTCGCCCGCTCAGCCGCATCTTCGCCGGTATAAGCCGCCACCGCTGCAACTGCTTCATCCACAGCGCTGCGCGCCGCCTCAATCTTGCCCTTAGCCGTTTTCTCGACATCAAGCGCCAGCACCTCAGACTGTTTCATTGCGCCCCGGAAATCGAGATACGCCTCAAGAATATTGCGCTCCCGCTCAATCTGGTTGGCGCTTTCGTCCTGAACTTCGAGATAGAGGTCTTTGATCTTGCCAAAGCGATCAGCAATGTCGCCGCGCGTCATCTTCATCCAGACATTAGAAACGCGCTCAAGCGTCGAAATTTTGCCGTCGGCATACTGATCGACAAGGCTCTTCGCATCATCACGGATAGAGTTGAAAGCCGTCGTGATGCCTTCGTAGCGTTCCCCAATCGTCACGCCCGAAATCTGTTCTCGGACAACATCGTTAAAGACACTGGCTTGATCGAGTGTCCGGGCAATCGCTGCAACCTTGTCCGGGTCGAGGTCCGAGATCTGTTCCAGCAAAGCCACAATTGGCGCGGCACCTTGACCTTCACGATCAGGCAGCAGCCCAAGTTCCCGAAGGCCACCCATGGCCTTATCCAGATATTGAAGTGCGCTCGGACTGCTTGTTGTCATAGGAAACCCCTTTTTGATCTTCCTATGATGTATCGACGCCAGCGTGCGAAAACAAGAGCACGTGCAAGCAGGCTAGTAACTCTTTGGAAGTCCCAAAACGCGTTCCGCGATGAAGTTCAGGATCATTTCACGGCTGACCGGGGCAATGCGCGCCAGCATGGCTTCGCGCATGTAGCGTTCAACATGATACTCACGCGCATAGCCCATACCGCCATGTGTCAGAACCGCAGTTTCACAAGCATTGAAGCCCGCTTCTGTGCCAAGATATTTAGCTGCATTGGCCTCAGCGCCGCATTCCTGCCCCGCATCAAACAATGCAGCCGCTTTATATGAAAGCAGTTCCGCTGCACTCAGCTCGGCCCAGGCCTTGGCGAGCGGATGGGCGATGCCCTGATTCTGACCAATCGGACGCCCGAACACGACGCGCTCATTGGCGTAGGTCGTTGCTTTTTCCAGCGCGGCAAAGCCAAGCCCAATGCTCTCAACCGCAAACAGCACGCGCTCCGGGTTTAGACCTTGGATGAGATACTTAAACCCTGCGCCTTCTTCCCCGATCAGATGTTCCTTCGGCACCTCAAGGCCGTCAATGAATAGCGTGTTACACTCAACAGCTTTGCGCCCCATTTTCGGGATCGGATTGGCCTCGATCTTGCCACGGTCAAAATCTGTGTAGAAGAGTGATAGCCCCAGATACGGCTTCGCGCACTGATCTTTAGGCGTCGTCCGCGCGATGATCAGGATTTTGTCCGCGCGCTGAGCTCCGGTCGTCCAAACTTTGCGGCCCTCAATCGTGTAACCGGAATTCGTGCGCTCAGCCTTTGTCTCCAAAGACGATGTGTCCAACCCGCTATTCGGTTCGGTCACCGCAAAACACATCTTCTCCTGGCCAGAGATAATCTTCGGCAGATTTTCTTGCTTCTGTTCTTCATTGCCAAACTTCTCGAGCGGTTTAGGCCCGAAAATATTCAGGTGGATCGCTGATGCGCCAGAATAGCCAGCACCAGACCGCGTCACGGTCTGCATCATGAGAGAGGCTTCAGTCAGACCAAGCCCTGCTCCACCATACTCTTCAGGAAAAGCGATCCCAAGCCAGCCGCCGTCAGCCATGGCATCACAGAATGCTTCAGGCCAGTCGCCAGTCTCATCAGTGTTCGCCCAATACTCGTCGTCAAACTGCGCAATCGTCTTCTCGACACCGTCCTTGATCGCCAGTTGGTCGTCACTCATCTCGTGAATCGCATGCATGATATTCTCCTGTCAGCCATGGTTTAAAAGCCTGAACTAGAGACGTCCACTCTCATCATGCGTCTCTGCGACACCACGCAGCGGTGAGAAAGAGTCCAGGAGCGCGTGGCGTCGCCCTTCCAGGATCACGTCAGCCATAATTCCAGCGGTTATCGGCGCGAGCAAAATGCCATTCCTATGGTGACCAGCAGCGATATAAGTCTGCCCGTCAACCTGCCCCAGATATGGCGCGTGATCAGGTGTTCCCGGACGCACACCGGCCCAACTCTCTATTACTTTTCGACGCGCTAAGTCGGGAAACAATCCAGCAGCCTTTACGATCAAACCGCCAATATCGCTGTCATCTGCGCAATCGCGCACGATTTCCGGTTCCATTGTCGCGCCAACAATAATTCGGTCAGTCTTCGGAGCGATATAAACGGATCCACAGCGCACAGGCATTTTTGGGTCGGTGTCGTGACGTTCCAGAGACACCATTTGCCCACTGATTGGGATTATCGGCAAAGAGGATCGTAATAGCTCATTGGATTGCCAACCTGCTGTTATGAGTTCAGCACCCGGGGTATTCGCAGAGCTGCTTTCCGCAACCGTAATCAGTTTGTTTTCCTCACACGCCACAACCAGCGCACCGAGTGTCTTTCGATTATCAACCTGCGTATCTGTCGGCAGGTGCAAACCTGAAAACGCGTCACCCGGTAACATCGAGTCTTCAATGTCCTGCCAAGGCAGGCCTTTAGATGAAAGCGTATCTCGTATCGTTTTTAGCCGATGCGCCTCCACCTCATCCGTCGCAACAACCACCGAAGGGGTGTCATCATATCCCGCATCCATTCCCGATAAATGAGCCAGGTGCGCACTCCACTCAGGCCAAAGCCCGGCACTCTCCAAGCATAGGTCAAATAAATCCGAGTGAACGTCGTTCCGCCCAGTAGCCTCAAAGGCAGGCCCTATCATTCCAGCAGCAGCCCAACTCGCGCCACGCGGCGGCCACACGGGATCGACCAGCGTCACACGTGCGCCCCGCTCAGCCATCTCTAACGCGCAAGACAGCCCGATGATTCCGGCGCCACGGATCACACAGTCAGCTGGTTTCGCAGTCGATGCCATGAAACCTGCCTATCAAGCGTGTCCACCTTGACCAGAACCAAACACACAATCGAGCTATGCCAGAACGTCTATGCCCAAGGCGGACAGATCAACATGATAGGAAAAATCTCATTGCGAAACATTCGCATGAATGCCAGATAGCGGGCATGAAAACGCTAGCGATGACCCTATCCGTGAGCCTGCTCGCTCTAGCAGCCTGCTCCGGCGCGAATGATGCAACTGAGACTGAAACGGTTGCAGCCCCGGAAGCACCCCCACAAAAGCTTCAAATCTACAGCGCCCGCCACTACGATTCCGACCAGCTTCTGTACGATGCTTTTGAGGAACAAACGGGTGTTGTCATTCAAGTTCGCGAGGGCAATTCGAACCAACTTCTCGAAACAATGAAGGCTGAAAAAGACAGCAGCCCTGCCGATCTTATTCTGGCGGCTGATGCAGGGGCGCTGTGGCGCTTCCAAAATGCAGGTCTGACACAGGCATTCACAACACCGGCACTTGAACAAAAAATCCCGGCCTCCATGCGCCAGGAAGATGGCCACTGGTATGGTCTGACGAACCGTATTCGTCTCGTTGCGTATGATCCGGATCGTATCCAACCCGAACAAGTCGACGCTTGGGCCGATCTCGCAGACCCGTCTCTTGAGGGCGAAATCTGCGTTCGCACCTCTTCAAATATTTATAATCTTTCACTGATGTCAGAGATTATCGACCGTCTCGGCGAAGAGACTGCGCTGGGTTGGGCTGAGGGCGTCGTCGCGAATATGGCGCGCGATCCACAGGGCGGTGATACAGACCAAATTCGCGCTGTCGCTGCCGGTGAGTGCGGCATCGCCATCGTCAATCACTATTACTGGTCACGCCTCGCGGAGAGCAGTGTTGAACGTGACAAGCAAACCGTTTCTGCAACGCGTCTGCTTATCCCTAGTTTCGGTGACGGCGATGGTGCACACGTCAATATAGCCGGTGCTGCTATTACAAAAACCGCCGAAGACCCGGAACTTGCCGCGCAGTTCATTGAGTTCCTTCTGGAAGATAAAGGCCAAGCTCTCCTCACCAGCGATACGGGAGAAGTCACACTTAATCGCCTAGGCAATCTCGATTTGCCAACAGGCGAAACAACGCCCTACACAGTCAGCTCAACATCGCTTGAAACCTATGGGATCAATCAGGCAGACGCACAGCGCGTTTACGATCTGGCCGGTTGGAAGTAAGACGCGTTCATGAACGCAAGACATCTAAGTTTGCCGCGAGAAGCAGGCCAGCGCGCTGTGTTCCTTCTCGCGGCAAGTGTGATTTTACTACCTGTTTTGACGGCTGTGTGGTTCGGCTTCACTCAAGGGGGCGGAGATAGCTGGGATCATATCCTCAATAACAGGCTGCTCCCATACACGATCACGACGGTCGTCATGTTGGTTATGGTGGGGGCACTTTGTCTGTTATTCGCAGTCCCAGCAGCATGGCTTGTCAGCCGTTATCATTTCCCGGGTCGAACCATTTTCTCGTGGGCGCTGATTCTGCCCCTCGCGGTTCCTGGCTATGTCATGGCTTATGTCTGGGCAGACCTCACAGATGTCTTTGGTCCTCTGCAAACACCCTTCAGAAATATGACCGGCCTAGCTGCGCGTGATTATATGTTTCCGGATGTTTTTAATCTACCGGGCCTATCTTTTGTTCTCGCAAGCACGCTTTTTCCATATGTTTACATCACCGCCCGAGCCGCTTTTTCCCAGCAGTCACTCTGCACGCTGGAAGCCGCACGTAGCCTCGGTGCCAGCGCGTGGTCCTGTTTTCTGCGCGTCGCGATCCCGGCAGCACGACCAGCGATTGTTGCTGGCTTGGCCCTCGCCCTGATGGAAGCCGCCGCAGACTATGGTGCTGCCGACTTCCTTGGCATTCAGACCTTAGGTGTGGGCATCGTGCGCTCCTGGAACAGCTTTGGTGAACCGGCGACGGCCGCGCGACTTGCCTTGGTTCTGATCTTTATCGCGTTTGTCTTCTTGTCCTTGGAAAGGTTCTCACGCGGCAAACAGGGAACTGAACAAACCAGCGGCCGTTGGCGCTCGCCTGAGCCGCAGGTTCTGGACGGTCTGTCCGCGATATTCGCGACCATTTTCTGCTGCGTACTTCTTCTCATCACATTTGTTGTGCCAGTCGCGCGTCTCCTATGGCTTTCTGTCGAGCTGCGTGAGGTTATGCCAGATATAACAGGGCCTCTGATATCCACGCTCATACTTGCCACGGGTGGAACACTCTTCGCGTTACTCTGCGCTCTCGCACTCACGCTTTCAACGCGAACGTCAGGTCGACAATTGTCCAGTCTCGCCAGTGCCGCCGGTTACGCAGCACCCGGAACCGTGCTGGCCTTGGGTGCTGTGCTGCTTCTGGCGTCAGTGAACATCCCGCTCGCAGGTCCTTTTGCGATCTTCATTCTGATCTGGCTCTATGCCAGTCGGTTCACCGCGGCGGGTGCGGGTCCGCTCGAGGCGGCGCTATTACGCGCACCGAATTCTATCAACAGCGCTGCCAGAAGCTTGGGGGTTTCGAAAACAAAGCGCCTGCTTTCAATCGACCTGCCACTTTTACGTCCAGGCGTGTTCGCAGGACTCCTCATCCTGTTTGTAG
Organism: Pseudomonadota bacterium; assembly: GCA_038630445.1. Lineage (GTDB taxonomy): Bacteria > Pseudomonadota > Alphaproteobacteria > Caulobacterales > Hyphomonadaceae > Henriciella. The sequence goes on from JBCBCO010000087.1 coordinate 8,117, forward strand.
AAACCCTGAAAGAGCTTCCTGCGACCTTAATGCTTCGGCCTTTTGGTTGGGACACACTCGCGGTCGAGGCACACAAATACGCCTTTGATGAGCGCCTCGCGCAGGCCGTGATGCCGTCGCTTCTGATTACACTTGCAGGACTTGCACCGGTCCTCTTGCTTTCATGGCAGATGTCGCGTTCACGTCGCCTCAATGACTAAACAAGCCTCTCTCACGTTAAAGTCACTGCATAAGCAGTACGGCAAAGTGACAGCACTCGCGGATATCAGCCTCGATCTATACGCTGGAGAGATTACCGCGCTACTCGGACCATCAGGCGCCGGTAAATCAACACTGCTACGCCTGATCGCAGGTTTAGAATATCCGACATCCGGCGAAATCTTGTCGAACGGTCAGGCACTTTCATCGCCAAAATCGATGATTCCGCCTGAAAAGCGCGGAATAGGCCTCGTGTTTCAGGACTTTGCACTTTTTCCAAACATGACAGCCGCGCAGAATGTCAGCTTCGGCCTTAAGACACTCAGCAAAGCAGAGACATCCGAAGTCACAGCAAAGTGGCTCGACGCCCTAGGTATCGCGCACAGATCAGATGCCTATCCTCATCACCTCTCCGGGGGTGAACAACAGCGCGTTGCGATCGCCCGCGCAATCGCGGCGCAGCCAGCAGCCATTATGATGGATGAACCTTTCTCCGGCCTTGATCCAGATAATCGTGACGCTGTGCGCAACGTCGCTTTAGAGGCCATCCGTGCAGCCAACATCCCAGCCCTGCTTGTAACGCACGATCCTGAAGAAGCACTCGCGTATGCAGATCAGATTGCCATTATAGAAAACGGTCACCTCCTACAGACCGGTTCGCCTGATGACCTCTACGCACATCCGGTCTCAAAAACTGTCGCCAGC
>JBCBCO010000088.1:0-8965 GCA_038630445.1 Pseudomonadota bacterium
TGAAACCTGTCTTCGGATGGATGAATTCAGGGCCTGAAGACTAAGTGTAGAGGCCTATTCGATATCCCCGTCCTGCGCCTTACGGGCCTCTGCACGCAGGCGTTCGAACATTTCAGAGACATCGCCATCTTCGGCTGCGTCCGTCGTCTCGGTCTCGACGGTATCTTCCAGAATTTCATCAATGTAGTCCGGTGCGGGTGTTACGCTTTCCTGGACCGGTGTCTCATTGCGCACTTCGCTCGTTTGCCCAAAGCGGGCAATCAGGGTTTCACCGCCGATCACAGTCTGCCCCGGTACAATATCTACTCCTGCCTCACTCGGCACGTACAGATCGCACCAGCCACCCAGACGCATGGTCCCGATATTGCGGCCCATGCGGACAGCATCGCCTGCTTCAGACGCTATCTCTAATCGGGGACCAAGGCCGCCCGTGGCAAGCCTGTATCCAGTTGAGCGGTCACCGGAAACGAAGCTTACATAAGCAACAGCCAACCCGGGTCGATCAGGCTTTGCAGTATAAAAGGCTGCAGGATCGCCGGTCTCTCGGATGATGTGATCAACCTCGCCAGCGAGTGGCGCATAAAGCCCATTCGTCGCCGTAGGTCCCGCCGATAGGCGCACACGCGTCCAGCCTGTGCCTTCAAGCCTTAATTCGTCAGGTGCAGCCGCACCGGAGACAGACACAACAATGCCATCGCAGGGCGCTATAATCGCATCATCGACGTCAGGTGTTGTACGCTCTGCTGTGCGTGTCGCGAACAGGATGACAATAGCGGCGATAAACCCAATCCAGAACAGAGGTGACCACAGGATTCCGAGCAGGATGCCAACCAACCACGCTGCCAGAGCACCGACATAGCCTTCAAGGTCAAAGCCACTACGTGCCCATGGAAAGCGTTTGCCGCTCAGGTCACCTGTTTCACTCATTAGATTAGTCTCCGAAATCTATATCAGTTCAATGCAACTATTCTGCCGCTACGGCAAGCGCATCACGCTTTGCTTGGCGCGCCCACATGTCAGCGTATGTTCCATTCAACTCGATGAGATCCTCGTGCGTTCCGCGTTCAATCACAAGTCCAGCATCCAGCACCAGAATTTCGTCAGCATTCTGCACGGTCGATAGCCGGTGCGCGACCATCAATGTCGTCCGGCCCTTTGAGGCTTCATCTAGGGCGCCCTGAACAGCGGCCTCGGTTGCACTGTCGAGCGCTGAGGTCGCTTCATCAAGGACAAGAATGCCGGGATTAGCGAGAATCACACGGGCAATACCGACGCGTTGCTTTTCACCGCCTGACAGTTTCAGCCCACGTTCGCCAACGCGCGTGTCCCAGCCCTCGGGGAGGTTCTGAATGAAGTCGAGTAATTGCGCGCGGCGGGCCGCATCTTCCAGCTGTTCCATCGTGGCATCGGGATGAGCGTAAGCAATATTGGAGCGGATTGTCTCGTTGAAGAGAACGACGTCTTGCGGGACCAGCCCGAGCGCTTTTCGGAGACTTTCCTGAGTCACATTGCGGACATCATGCCCATCGACCAGAACCGTTCCGTCTTGCACATCATAAAACCGGAAAAGAAGCTTCAGCAGCGTTGATTTGCCCGCGCCAGATGTTCCGACGAATGCGATTTTTTTACCAGGCTGCAGGTCGAAATTGATATCGCGGACGCCGGCTGATCGGGCATCGTGAGTGAAGCCGACACTCTGAAACTCAACATGGCCTTCTAGCCGTCCAATGGTCTTTGCATCCGGTTTGTCAGCCACATCCGGCTTCATGCCGAGCAGACCATAGAGCTTCTCAAGGTCCACTGCGCCTTGCTTAATCTCACGCCACGCCCAGCCGAGAATGTTGAGCGGCGCGTAGAGGGCGAGGAAAAGCGCGTAGACAGCCATAATATCGCCGATCTGCATACTGCCCTGTGTGACGTTCCAAGCTGAAAGAACAAGCGCTGCGACAAGCCCGCCATTCATGATGAAGGCCTGCGCGCCATTCATCACATACATCGAGCGAACGGTCTCAACGAAGCGCCCATTATATTGTTTCATCGCTTCATCGAAGCGGCCTGTCTCCCGATCCTCTGCGGCGAACGATTTTACCGTCTCAAAATTCGTCAAAATATCGACAGCAATGCCTCGGAACCGCGTATCCGCTTCATTCATCCGACGCCGCTGGCGCACGCGCCATTCGGTGATCCAGACCGTTGTCGCAAAATAAGTGATAACGGTCAGAACAGCGATGAGGGACAGCCATGGATCGTAGGCAACGGCTAATGCGATCGCTGCCAGTCCCAGGCGTACGAAGGTTGGGCCAATGTTGAACGCCAAAAAGCGGATCAGATAGTCAATCGCGCCTGCACCCCGCTCAATCACACGATTTAAAGCGCCTGTGCGTCTGGTTTGATGGAAATTCAGTGAGAGATTCTGCGCATGCCCGAAGGCATCAACGCACGCGACGCGCTGCGCATCCTGACTAACCGGTGAGAATAGCCAGTCACGAAGCTGTGGCAGGCCAGCCGCAGCGAAACGGGTCCCAAACGCGATCGCGAGCCAGACCGCCGCCGACGCGAAACCTGTGATAAGTCCGCCATCACTCGTCACCAGCTGATTGATCGCATACCCAAGCAAGAGCGGGAAAGCGACTTCCAGCACGGCTGATCCGAGCGTGGCCACGATCGCCAAAATCATTACGGGCCGCCATTTCGACAATTCAGGACGCGACAGCAGTTTCAGAATACGAACGATTGAAACCCAAAGGCCACCATCCGCACTTTCAATCTTATCTGTGTCTGTTGTCGCCGCCGTATCTGTCATTCGTCGCATATGGGATGGTTCGACATGGGTTGCCATGAAAAATGACGGGAGGCTTGCTGCCGCAGAGACTAGCCCGGAATCACAGACAGGCGTAAAGGCAACTTTGAAAGTGAGTTAGAAATGCCAAAGCTTAAGTCTGTCTGTGTTTATTGTGGGTCCTCAAACGAGGTGAAGCAAAGCTATTTACAGCTGGCTCAGAATCTAGGCCGCACCCTGGCGCAGCAGGATATCCGTCTGGTTTATGGTGGCGGGGGCGTCGGACTAATGGGCGCCTGCGCCCGTGCAACGCACAGTGAAGGCGGCGATGTCCTCGGCATCATGCCGCGTTTCCTTTTGCAAAAAGAGCGCATTTTTGACGAAGTGCCCCATGAAATCGTCGAAGACATGCACACACGCAAACAGCGTATGTTCGATGAAAGCGATGCGTTTATTGTCCTACCTGGCGGGATCGGAACACTGGAAGAAGCCGTTGAAATGCTGTCTTGGGCGCGCCTTGGCCTGCACGCGAAGCCAATGGCTTTTCTGGATGAAGACGGCTTCTGGGGCCCGTTCTTTGATCTGATGGACAAGATCATGGAAGCGAAATTCACCCCGGAAGAGTTCCGGGCTTCACTTGTCCACGAAGCAACACCGGAAGCGGCGATCAAGGCGCTGCAAGATCGCGTTGTGCGCTTAGAGAGTTAGCCGCTTCAATGCACGCTCGCGCCCCATCAGGACGAGCATATCGCCAACGCTCGGCCCGCGTTCCATGCCGGTTAGGGCTTTGCGAAGCGGCATGAACAGGCCCTTCCCCTTGCGCCCGGTCTCAGCCTTCAAAGCAGAGGTTAAAGCGCCCCATGTCTCTTCATTTGGATCGCCTTCTGGCAGAAGCCGGGCAGCCGTGGCAATGAACTCGCGATCCTCTTCATCCACGATCGGGACAATGTCTCCGAACGCAACGGGCACAAAGCGCGCGGCGTCTTCTACGCGCTGACAGTTTTCGCGCACGAGTAACCAGAAGGTCTCATTCGCAGCGAGTGGATCGATGGCTTCCAGCCGCGCCTTTGCATCTTCAAAACTCATCTCATGCGTGATGGCGGCGTTCAGGTTGTTGAGGTCTGCCTCATCGAACCGAGCGGGCGAACGGCCAATCTTTGCAAAATCAAACTCGTCCGCGAGCGTGTCCAGTGAAGGGCGCAATTCAACATTGTCGCTTGTGCCAAGCTTTCCGAGCAGCGAGCAAATCGCGAGCGGCTCTATACCCTGCTCCCGCAGGGTTCCCATGCCGAGTGAGCCGAGCCTTTTTGAGAGACCCGATCCATCTGCGCCGACCAGGAGCGGGGTATGGGCCATGTCGGGGGCTTGCCCGCCGAGCGCTCTGAAGATTTCAATCTGTGCCCCCGAATTTGTGACGTGATCTTCACCGCGCACGACATGGGTGATGCCAGCCTCAATATCATCGACACAACTCGGCAACGTATACAGGTAAGAGCCATCGGCCCGGATAAGAACAGGATCAGATAGACTCGAAGTTTCAATCGCCTGTTCACCACGGACGAGGTCGTTCCAGACAACGCGTTCGCCCGACAGTTTGAACCGCCAATGGGGTTTGCGGCCTTCAGCCTCAAGTTTGGCTTTATCTTCGTCAGTCAGGTCCAGTGCAGCACGATTATAGATAGGCGGCTTGCCCCGCGCGCGCTGCAATTTGCGCTGGCGGTCAAGCTCTTCGCCGGTTTCGTAGCAGGCATAGAGAAGCCCCATATCGCGCAACTTATCGGCAGCCGCGTCATACTCTGCGAACCGCTCTGACTGTTTGAATGTCTTGCCCCAAGTGAGACCCAACCAAGTCAGGTCTTCCTTGATCGCCTCTTCATAGGCCGCCGTTGATCTTTCGGTATCAGTGTCATCAATGCGCAGAATAAACGTCCCGCCCTGCCCTTTAGCGAACAGCCAGTTGATCAGCGCGGTGCGAACATTACCAACGTGGAGCTTTCCCGTCGGCGAAGGGGCGAATCGAACAATCAGTGCGGTCATGGCTTAGCCTTGAAAATCAAAGCGTCCCTCTGCCACGAAAGCGCTGTGATTGTGAAGGCTTTGTCGCCAGAATTGGCAGACAGGCAAATTCAGAAAGTCTCAAGCGCCCAATGCTGCCGCCCAACGCGGTACAATCTCACCGGCAAGACCATAATCAGCGTCATCGAACATGTGGGCATTATCAGACGGCTCAAGATTCAGTTCCATAGTTCGGATTCCGAGCATTCTGGCTTCCTGTACAAAGCCTGCGGCTGGATAAACCGAGCCACTGGTGCCTATTGAAACGAACAGGTCCGAGGTTGCCAGCGCCTGATAGATTTCATCCATGTGATAGGGCATTTCGCCAAACCAGACGACATCAGGACGAAGCACACCATCGCGCCCACAGGTCTCGCAGCCGTCACTGGTGTAGAGATCACTCGAGACCTCAAATCGCGGTCGATCACAGCCCTCACAGAACGCTTTCAGAATTTCGCCATGCATATGCATGACATCAGCGCCCGCGCGCTCATGCAGGTCGTCGACGTTTTGCGTCACCAGAATGAGATCGCCGCCATCTTGCCGGAGCCTGGTCTGTAGTTTTGCAAGCGCATCATGGGCAGGATTCGGCTGGACCTCACGGATCTGGCGGCGGCGTACATTGTAAAAATTATGCACGCCGTCCGGGTCTTCTGCAAACCCTTCAGGCGAGGCATATTTCTGAAAGTCGACAGCGCTCCAGAGGCCTTTGTCCCCATTTGCGCCACCGCGATAGGTCGAGATTCCGCTTTCCGCTGAAATTCCTGACCCGGTGAGAACGAAAATACGCATCCAAAAAATCTCCGAAACAATAGCGGTCGCGCGCTGTAAATACACTAAATCAAAACCATAACAAAAAATTGGAGGTTCAAATGCAAATCCAAGATCGACCCGAATTCGCGTCCAAACCGAAGCCGATGACGGCCCTCGCAGATGACACGATCCGTACCGCTGCCGAGCGGATGGCACAAAAGAATTACGGCGCGGTCATCATTGTCGACGACGCTGAGAAAGTCATTGGCATGCTGACTGAACGTGACCTCATGCGCCGCGTTCTGGCTGAAAGCCGCGACCCTGACACAACAAAAGTCGCCGACGTCATGACACGCGAAGTTCGCGTGGCACGCAAAGATGACAATCTGATCGACTGGCTGAGGATTATGTCGAATGAACGATTTAGGCGCCTACCCATCGTTGACGAGAGAGGTAAGCTCACGTCAATCATGACCCAAGGTGACTTTGTATCTTACACGTGGCCAGACTTGATCAATCAAGCCGTCACGCTGGCCAAAGGCACGATGGGGAAGAACTATCAGATCTTCTACATTCTTGCGGGCGTCCTATTCTACACGCTCGCGATCGGACTGGCTTTCGCTTACATCGCGCGCGGCTAAACTTCCTGATTATAGGCACGCACTTCTGGGTGCTTTCCAAGGCGCGGTTTGACCTCTTTGTGGAACAGGTCAGCCATGTCTTCCTCGCTCTTCATGGACTCAACCACGGTTACGAGTTCCGGCTTGTTGGAGCTTGCGCGCACAAGCACCCATGAGCCATCATCGAGCGTTACGCGCGCACCATTGACCGTATTCACGTCGACGACTTTACGCCCAAGGATTTCCGTACCAAGCAGCTCCTTATACTCAGACACCATTCGATCAATCACGTCATACTTGATCTCATCAGCGCATTTCGGGGACATGGTCAGCGAGGTGTAGGCCGTCCCTAACTCGCCCTTGAGGTCAGCCATAGTCTCATCCGGATTGCGATCCAGCATCTCGAGGATGGCCTTGGCCGCGGTCAGGCCACAATCGTAGCCAAGCCCGATGGGTGGGCGGAAGAAGAAGTGCCCGGATTTTTCAAATCCTGCGAGTGCGCCAAGCTCAGTCGTGCGGCGCTTGATGTAGGAATGACCGGTTTTGAAGTAATCCACTTCAGACCCGTTTTCCTTCAAAACAGGATCAGTCTTATAGAGCCCGGTTGACTTGACATCGACGACAAATTTCGCGCCGGGATATTCTCGGCTCAAGTCACGCGCGAGCATCAGGCCGATCTTGTCGGCGTAGATTTCGTGACCCGTATTATCGATGACACCGCAGCGATCGCCGTCGCCGTCAAAGCCAAGCGCGATATCTGCGCCATGCTCTTTGACCGCATCTGCCATGGCGCTGAGCATCTCTTCGTCTTCGGGGTTTGGATTGTATTTCGGGAAGGTCATGTCGAGATTGCAGTCCATCTCAATGACCTCAACGCCCATCGCGCGCAGGGCGTCAGGGGCAAAGGCACCCGCGGTCCCATTCCCGCAAGCAGCAACAACTTTAAGAGGGCGCTTGATCGAAACGCCTTCTGAGATCGAAGCGATATATTTCTCGCGCACGCCATCGACGCGGCGGTGATGCCCACCCTCGCGGACTTCAAATGCGCCGGATAGAACAATCTCTTTCAGTCGGCCCATTTCATCTGGTCCGAAAGTCAGTGGACGATCCGCCCCCATTTTGACACCGGTCCAACCGTTCTCATTGTGGCTCGCTGTGACCATCGCACAGCAGGCAGCATCCAGTTCAAACTGGCTCCAGTACACCATCGGACTAAGGGCGAGCCCGACATCAAGCACCTCACACCCACCCTGAACGAGACCCAGGATCAGCGCGTTCTTGATCGGCTGGCTGATTGATCGAAAATCATGGCCAGTGACGACTTTCTGTTCGACGCCCAATTCACGGAAGAGTGTTGCCATACCAAGGCCGAGTGCCTGAACGCCTGTCAGGTTGAGTTCCGGCGCCTGAGAATGGCCGATCCCGTTGAACCACCACCGTGCGTCATACTCCCTGAAGCCTGTCGGTTTCACGAGCGGGAGGATCTCAAACTCCAGAGTGTTCTGCGCAATATCTGCGCGTGGTTTCGGCATCATTGGATGGCCCCTTTTTTGGTGCATTAGCGTGGGCGTGACAGACCAGAATCAGACGGCAAATGCAAGTCTCGATAATTTTTTATTGCTTTTACGATATACAATACTAATTCCCTTTGCACGGCGTGCCGACGCAGCGGTCGCCGACGTATAGCGAGTAAAGGAGGACGTTATGTCTTTAGCTAAATGGACGACAATGATTGCAGCGGGTTCAGTGCTTGGACTCGGTGCCGCAGCAGAAGGCTGGTATGCGAGCGGGTCTATCGGCATCAACAACCAGTCGGATTCAGATAATTCTGGAACAACCGGCGCCTTCACGACGGGTGACATTGGCGATGGCACAACCATCGATGTCGCGTCAGGAACCCCTTACGGTTGGAACACAGAATTTGACAGCGGGTTGGCTTTGAGCGCCGAAGTTGGGACTTCCTTTGGCAACGGATGGCGCGTCGCAGGTGAGTTCGCCTACACATCTGCTGACGTTGATACACATACTGATGTCACGCTCGGTGGCGGCAGCATTGATGGCCTGGATGCCGCGTCTATCGCAAGCTCTCCGACACCTCTCGGCGTAACAGTCGCTCAGGTCGTTGCGGATGGACAAGGCGAGGTTGAGAACCTCGGTCTGTTTGCAAACGTCTATTACGATTTTAACACAGGCAATGGTTTCCAACCCTATCTTGGCGCAGGCATCGGCTTTGCAGACGTTGACGTCAATTATTCACCGTCAGCCATCTCCGTCATTGACGATGGTGAAACCAAGTTTGCTTATCAGCTGAAAGCAGGTGGTGCTTTCGCGATTAGTGAAACGACGGACATTTTTGGTGAGTATACTTACCGCGCGACGGAAGATATCGAAACCGACAACTCCCTGTTCCCGGGCACGCTCGATATCGAAAATCAGCAGAACATTTTCTCAATCGGTGTACGCTTTAAGTTCGGTGCGTAAACGCTGGATTTGAGTAACGAAGAGAGGGCGGCCTACCTCAGGCTGCCCTTTTTATACCTTGGATTTATGAGCCAGAGCGCCCGCATTGGCTTCCCAGTTTTGCCCGTCAAACGCATTGATCGCAACGTCGAGATCCATCCAGTTATCAAGACACCGATACGTGACGGCATAGCCGTCAGGATTGGATCGCGGGATATAATAACTTTTCACGCCGCACCGCTTGCAGAACAGATGCTTGGCTGTGCCGGTGTTGAATGTGTACTCGGTAAGATACTCT
>JBCBCO010000089.1:0-8726 GCA_038630445.1 Pseudomonadota bacterium
CGCGCGGATCAGTTTTGGTGTTTGACAGTGGCATGGGCGGGCTGACCATTGCCCGCGAAATCATGGCGCTCGCACCGGATTTGGTCGTGAATTATGCAGCCGATAGCGGATTCTTTCCTTATGGGAACAAATCAGATGAGGCTTTGCGCAAGCGGCTGCCTGCTGTTGCGATGGCTTTGGTTGAAAACGTTCAACCGGATGTGTTCGTGATCGCCTGTAATACCGCGAGTACATTGGCCTTGGATGCGGTGCGTCAGGTACTGGACATCCCTGTCGTTGGCACTGTGCCCGCGATTAAACCTGCTGCTGCGATGAGCCAGACGAAGACGATCGGCTTACTTGCGACGCCAGGGACGGTCCGGCGCGCCTATACAGCTCAACTGATTGATGAATTTGCCAGTGATGTGCGCGTGATCATGCATGGGTCTGTCGAATTGGTTCGGCTGGCCGAGGAACAGGCGAGTGGTGGGGCGGTCTCATTGGACGCGTTCAGGGAGGCGCAGCGGCCTTTGTTTGAGTCGGCTGGCGGGGATGAGATTGATACCATCGTTCTTGCCTGTACGCATTTTCCGCTGATCCGTGGCGAACTGGCGGCAAGCGTGCCGCAAGCCGTGACCTTTGTGGACAGTGGCGAAGCGATTGCGCGACAGACTTTGCGGGTCCTGCCGGATCTAGCGCAGAGGCGCGCGCAAAGTGGCGGGCGCGTCTTCCTGACGAGCGACCCGGTGGAGCAGGGACGACTTGTGGAAGTCTGCCGAAGGTTTGGCTTCGATCAGCTTGAAACGATCGACGTTTAGTCCGCGGGCTCGTCGAGGATCGGGGTGATTTTCAAACGCGTGATCTGATTGCGTTTCTTGCGCATGACATCAAAGCTGTGGGCGTGAAACGCGAAACGCTGACCCGGCTCGGGAATGGTCTGGGCCTCATGGATGACAAGGCCAGCGATTGTGACAGCCTCATCATCAGGCAGGTCCCAGCCAGTCGCGCGATTAAGGTCGCGGATCGTGACCCAGCCATCGGTTTCGACTGAGCCGTCCTCCAGAGGTTTCACGCCCTGAACAACAACATCATGTTCGTCCCGGATATCACCGACGATTTCTTCGAGAATGTCTTCCAACGTGACCAGCCCCTGCAGCGCGCCATACTCATCGACCACAAGGGCGAAATGGCTTCGTTTTTTCAGAAAGAGGTCGAGTTGGTCTTCCGCGCGGGTGGTTTCGGGAATGAACCACGGATCCCGCGCCACAGTCATGATATCGACTTTTTCTGCTTTGCCGCCTTCTGAGACGACGGCGCGCAGAACGTCTTTGACGTGCAAGACGCCGATAATTTCTTCCTGATCGCCTTTATAAAGCGGTAGGCGGGTATGAGGCGTTGAGAGCGCTTGGCGGATGATGATTTCGGCTGGTTGGTCTGCATTGATCATGAAGATGTTCTTGCGGTGAATCATCACCTCTTCGACGGTCATGTCCTTGAGGTCGAGTGCGCCGACGAGACGGTGACGGTTCTTAGCGTCAAGGCCTTCTTCTGAATGGTGAAGGTCAATTGTCCCGCGAATGTCGTCTTCGGCGGTTAGAAGGTCTTCTGGTGGTTTGACGCCTGCGAGGCGCAGCGTGGCGTTGACGATCAGCTGAATGACGCTGACGATCCAGCTTGCGCCCGCGACCAGCCAACTGATCGGGGTGGAGACGGATCGGGCCATGTCGTCGGGCCGCGTAATCGCATAGGTTTTTGGCAGCACTTCAGCAAAGACGAGAACCAGAACGGTCATCATCGCTGTGGCGAGGGCAACGCCTGCATCCCCGAACAGATTAATGAATAAAGCCGAGGCCAGGGCGGTGGCGAGAATGTTGACGAGATTATTGCCAAGTAAGATCGCACCGATCAGGCGCTCGCGGTCTGCGATCAGTTTGGTGACGACCCCGGCGCGTTTGTCGCCGTCTTTTTCCAACTGGTGCATGCGCGAGCGGCTGGCCGCAGTAAGCGCTGTTTCTGAGCCGGAGAAAAAGCCCGACAACATGATCAAAATTAAAATGGCGACTGCCGTGCCGATAATCATCAGCTTTCCGAAAGCTCCTCTGCAAGGAAATCGCGGACATCGTTCAGGTCCGCATTGGGATGTATAAAGGATTTGCCAATGCCGCGCGCAAGGATCAGGGGCACACGGCCTGCGCGGACTTTCTTATCCTGCTTCATGGCATTGGCGAGGGCAGCGGCCTCATAGGGGCCGCCGGGCATTTTTAGGAGTGCGGTCTGCATGCCGATGCTGGCTAGGTGGGCTTCGGCGCGTCCGGCGTCCTGACCGTGAATGAGGCCTTGGCGGACGGAATACTTCAGCGCGAGGACCATGCCGACGGTGACGGCTTCCCCATGCAGGACGTTAGGGCGGTACTGATTTACGGCTTCGACGGCGTGCCCGAACGTATGGCCGAGATTCAGCAACGCGCGAACGCCGCCTTCGCGCTCATCCTGCGCCACGATGTTGGCCTTGGCGCGGCAGGAGACAGCGACAGCATGGGCGATCGCTTCGGGGTCCAGAGTGATGACGTTTTGGCCATTACTCTCCAGCCAAGTGAAGAAATCCGCGTCATTGATGAGGCCGTATTTGGCGATTTCGGCATAACCCGCAAGACGTTCGCGCTGAGGAAGTGTTTCCAGCAAAGCCGTGTCAGCGAGGACCAGTTTGGGCTGGTAAAACGCCCCAATCATGTTCTTGCCCTGGGCGGAATTCACAGCGGTTTTGCCACCCACTGAGCTATCGACCTGAGCGAGCAGGGTCGTCGGCACCTGCACGAGTTGCATTCCACGCTTCATCAGAGCTGCGGCGAGTCCTGTGAGATCACCAATCACGCCGCCACCAAAAGCGATCAGGACATCGTCCCGGCCAGCACCGGCACTGAGGAGCCAATCGAGAATTGCGCCGAGTTGGGTCCAGTTTTTCGTCCCTTCGCCATTCGGAACGGTCATAGTGTGGGGCGTGATATTGGCTGCGCGAACGCTGGCCTCAAGCTGGGATAGGTGTAGGCCCGCTACCACTTCATCGGCAAGGATGAAGCACCGTTGCTGTTTGATCAGGCTCATCAGCCGCTGGCCGAGACTGTCCAACAGCCCGTGACCGATCTCAATCGGATAGGATCGCGCGCCTAGATCTACATTTACGGTTTGCAATGCGCTCATAAGGGCGTTTTCCATGTTTTGAGCGCGTCCAGAATTGCATCAACAGTCTGACTGTGCGGTCCATCAATACTATGTACGGTCAGATCTGCTTCTTCGTAGATTGGTCGGCGTCTCTCGAGTAAATCAGTGAGGACACCTTTTGCATCCGGGCGCTGCAGAAGTGGGCGGTGACCGCGTTTCGAGACGCGTTTCCAAAGCGTTTCAAGATCAGCATTGAGCCAGATAGTGATCGCTCTTTCCCGCATTAAATTCCGGGTCTCAGGATTGAGGTAAGCCCCTCCTCCTGTCGCCAGAATATGAGGCGGGCCATTCAGTAAACGCTCAAGCACGCGCTGTTCGCCGCGCCGAAACTCTTTTTCACCGTGCAGGGAGAATATGTCGGCGACTGACAGCCCGGCGGCTTTCTCGATTTCATTATCGCTATCAAAGAACGGCCGATTGAGCGTTTCGGCCAAGCGGCGGCCGACTGTGGACTTACCTGCACCCATAAGACCGACGAGGGCAATTGTCCTGTCGTGCCAGCTTGCCTTAGTGTGGTCAGATTTATTTATACTTGATGGGTCGTCGGGCATCGTTGTGTCTTTGTTGCGCATCAGTCCTATACAAACAAGGCGGTTCGGGCAATCACCCTAGAAGTCCGCTTATGAGGAGAGGCAGTCTTATGCGCAAATGGTTGATCATATTGCTGATTTTAGCGCTCGCAGTTCTTGGTGCGCTGTGGTGGCTTGGCAATTCACTCGATCAACAGCGCCCCGCCGATGGTGAAGTCCGCATGGAGATTGATCATGTCTTTTAGAGCGTTTGTCCTGTCTGCTCTAATCTCGTTTGTGCCGCTGAGTGCTGCGGCGCAGGTCGAAAGCGAGGGCATGAGCGATATCACCGCTTGGGGCGCGCGGTATCTGGAAGCCGATGACGGGGAATTTCCAGCCCAGCTTTGGCAAGGGTCGAGCGACGAAATTCTGCTGGAACTGATGCGTGAGGTGAAGACAACTCGGATCACACCAGCCGAACGGATGCTGTTGAGGCGTGTGATTCTGTCACCTACGCGCCGACCACAAGGTGAGAAGGCCGATGAGCTCCTGGCCGAGCGGGCGCGCCTTATGCTCGCGCTTGGCGAGGCTGACGCGGCTGCAGCGTTGGTTCCGAGGCTCGAGACTCAGGCGCGTGGCGTTGATGCTGAGACACTCGCAGTGGATTTGGCCTTAGCGCGGGGTGATGAGGCGACGGCGTGTCGGCGCGTTTACAGTGCTGCAGCTCTGCCGGAGGGGATGTATTGGCTGAAGCTGAGCGCGGTCTGCGCTGTTCTGCGCGAGAATTTTGCCCGCGCTGAGTTCGCTGTTGAGGTGGCAACCGCGCAGGGGCTGAATGACCCGTGGTTTGTCAGTGCGATCTTTGCCGCATCCGGTGATATTCCCAATCCTCCGAATGCGCGGTTTGATAGTGGGTTGAATATCGCGCTCTCGACCAAGGCGGATCTTGATCAGTCGCGCATTACGACATCCTCATCGCGGCCTGATTTGGCGGCAGCTGCTGCGCAAAGGCGCGGTGTTCCACCAGAGCTCGCTGAACGGTTTGCGACATTGGCCGGAGAAGCTGCACTCATATCGCCGCAAGAGCAGCGCCGCATCTTGATGGCGCGAATGCAAGAGGATGAGTACACGCCGCAAAATGCCGTGCAGATGGCGATCTCGACGTTTCGCGATCCAGCAGCCAGCACGGCTGATAAGGCGCGGCGTTTGGAAACAGCTCTGCGCAGTGCCGGTCGCGGGGACTTGTCGAGGATCAATACAAGCGTGCAGCTCTTATTGCCTGAGCTAAAACGCGTGCCCGTCACGTCTGAGACGAAGCAATATGCTATGACTTTTGCGCGTGCGGCGTTGACCGCAGATGAATCGGAGTTGGTGCGCCGTTGGCTGTCGGCCGTAGATCTTAAAACGGCAAAGGAGCCGGTTGCATATGATGCTCTTAGGCTAAAGGCCATCGCTTTGATGGCCGCGGGTAATGGCTCACGCGCTTCGCAAGACGCGCTTATCGCGAATCTCATTGAGGCTGCTCAGCAAGTCGAACAGAAGAAGGACGCAGCAAAGCTTTTGACTGTGTGGAATGGTTTTGGGGGCGCGCTTGGTCCGGATGCGCGAGCCTTTATTGCCGAGAATGGCCGTGGAGGAACCCGTCTTGAAGACGGAACGCTTACGGCCCTAGAAGCGGCCTCTACCGAGGGTGCGCTTGGTGAAGCGGCGCTGCGTATCTTAATCGCAACTAATCGCTCGCCCGAGAAGATTGGATCACGCGACATGGTGGAACTGATTGAAGCACTGCGCGAAATTGGAGCAAGCGATATTGCGCGAAAACTTGCGCTTGAAGCGCTTGAGATTTGGTCCTGATCCAGACCTAGTCTTCTCGCAGAGAGTACCCGGCTGAGCGCACCGTTCGGATCGGATTCTTTCCGCCGTGACTCATAAGGGCCTTGCGCAAGCGGCCAATATGGACATCAACTGTGCGCGCTTCGACATACACATCTGAGCCCCATACGCCGTCGAGAAGTTGCTCGCGTGAGAAGACCCGGCCCGGATGCTGGGCAAAATATTCAAGCAGGCGAAATTCGGTTGGGCCGAGGTGAATCTCTTCACCATCGCGCATAACGTTGTGGGTGGTGCGATCGATGCTAATTGAGCCGACCGTAATTTTATCTTCAATCAAGGCGGGGCGGATCCGGCGCAGAACGGCTTTGACGCGTGCCATGAGCTCATTGGTTGAAAAAGGCTTTGTGACATAATCATCGGCGCCTGTTTCGAGTCCGCGAATTCGATCGCTTTCTTCGGTACGAGCTGTTAGCATAATGATAGGAAGATTGGCAGTTTCCTGTTTTGAGCGAACACGGCGGCAGATTTCGATGCCGCTGACTTTTGGCAGCATCCAGTCGAGCAACATCAAGTCAGGGATGCGTTCATCGAGCAAGAGGATTGCCTCATCGCCGTCTTTGGCCGTGACGGTCTCGTAGCCTTCGGCTTCCAGATTATAGCGGAGGAGCTCGGAAACAGAGGGTTCGTCCTCAGCGATGACAATGAATGGTTTCATTTGTCTGTCTCCAACGCGCTTAGCCTTGCTGGATGTGCAGATACCATCAATCTCATGGACTGCAACAGCCTGTGTTACCACCCGTTTCACTCGGAATCTCGAAATAGCTTGGCTGTGGCGCGGTAAACTGAACCCTTTCATTCGTGGCGGGATGGTTAAATTCCAGAGTCGCGGCATGCAGGAGGAGGTGAGGCGCACTGTCGTCAGGGCCGTAAAATTTGTCGCCTACAATCGGTGTGCCTATTGCTTTGAGATGGAGGCGCAATTGATGGGAACGCCCTGTTTCCGGTTTTAATTGTAGAAGCGCGTGGTTTGGGCGAGTCTCAAGCGTTTCGTAATGTGTAATGGCGGGACGACCATTTTCATCGATGTGGCGAAGCGGACGCTGTTTTGAAAAGGTGGCGATCGCGAGATCGATTTTACCTTGTTTCGGATCTGGCTGCCCGTGAACAAAGGCGAGGTAAGTCTTCTCAATTCGGCGATCCTGAAACGCCCGGGCGAGCCTTGATTGAGCGGGCTTTGTGCGCGCAAAGACCATTATCCCGGACGTATCCATATCGAGGCGGTGGACGGTGAAGACCTCACCGTGGCGTCTACTGAGAATTGAGACAGCGCAGAAGGCCTTTTCCGGGCCGCGTCCTGGCACACTGAGCAGTCCAGACGGCTTGGAAGCGATGATGATATGATCGTCAATATAGAGTGTTTCCAGCGCTTCTGCTGCCGGTGGTCTATAAGGACTCAATGGGAGTGAAGTGATCATATCGGGTCTGCGACTGAAAGCGGTAACCAAATGCCGAAAGAGGTCTCTACGCCCTGCAGGCTTTCAACAGCGAGTCCGCCGCGGTGTCGCGTCATTATATGTTTTACGATGGCGAGACCGAGCCCTGTGCCTTCTATTTTGCCGCCACGGCTTTGGTCGACACGATAGAAACGCTCTCCCAGACGGGCAATATGTTCTGCTGGCACGCCCGCACCATGATCTGTCACTCTAACCCAGACAGCAGGAACCTCTGTTGAGGCTCTGGGACGTAAAAGAACCGCAGAGCGTCCCTCCTCATTGCGATAGATGAGTTCTTTTTCGGCCACGGCCATACTCGGCGCGATATCGAGTGAAACGGTGACGGTGTTGCCTTTGGGGGAATACTTGAGCGCGTTCCCGATCAGATTTTGCACAACTTGGGTCATCTCATCGGCTTCCGCGATGACCGCGGCTTCGTCCGGGATGAGTTTGAAATTGAGATCGACGTCGGCTTCTTTTGCGATCGGGGCGAGGCCTAGAGCTGCGCGATACGTGCGCTCTTTCATGTCAATTTGTGTGGAGGGTGGAGAATGCTCGCTGAATTCAATGCGCGACAGAGACAGTAGATCTGCGATGAGACGTTTCATCCGTTCTGCCTGAGAGTGCATAATGGTCAGAAAACCGTCCCACGCGTTTTTATCGTCTTTTGCAGGCCCCTGCATGGTTTCTATGAAACCCGCGATTGAGGTGAGAGGCGTACGCAATTCATGGCTGGCATTTGCCAGAAAATCTGCGCGGGCTTCCTCAGCCCGACGGACAGCCGTGAGATCTTCCATGAGAATGAAAGCCGTCCCTTCACTGGGCCCGGGTCTGATATGAGCAAGCCACGTTTCGAGGGCATCGCCAAGTGTGAATTCAATGATTTCACTTGAGGCGGTTTTTCGCGTTCGCTTAACAGCTCTGATCAGGCCGCGATTGTGCAATAAATTGTCGAGATATTGTCCGACAGGATCATTAAAGTGGAAAACCTGAGTGGCGACCTCATTCACGACCATCGTCCTTGCATCCGCACCAATCAGCAGAGCGGGGAAGGGGAGGGCCATAACAAAACCGCCAAATACGGTCTCCTCCGTTTGCTGTGGGGCTACGGACCGTTTCCGGCGCGATTGAGGAGGTGAGGTCGCGATATAGAAGGCGAGCGCACCCGATATCATGATGATGGCGCCTGCGATCGCTTCAATCAGGCCGACGGCATTTGTGAAACAAAGGACGGCGAGCAGACCTAGAGCGCCAGTTGTTAGAATCGCGAAATCTCGCCGGCGCTTTTGTACAGTTTTAGTGGTCCGGTTTTCCATGCGATCGACTGTGTTACAAATTGTGTTCCGGCAGCTTTTATTGAGATATTGTTCATCTAAACGGCAGATCAGACGCGTATAGACGTTTCAAAATGAGCGCAACTGTCACTGTCTCAAAGATATATTGAAAAACGATAATTATTTGTTGACAGTCGAATAGGGCGGGCGTAAAGCCAGCAGCACGGACAGTGAGGTTTCTATGAAACAAGCGAGTATCTTATTTGGGTTCTTGGCGCTCGGCGCGTGTTCCACTGTGCCCAATATGCCGAGCCTGCCAAATCTTGGCGGCGAACCTCTTGCCGTATTCCCGATTGCCCCTGATGCGCCCGAGACGTGGGCGGCTTACGGCATTTCCGGCGAAGCCCCGCAAGTCGATT
>JBCBCO010000008.1:0-37617 GCA_038630445.1 Pseudomonadota bacterium
CCTTCAAACTGTGTGCTCCCTTCGTCTAGTGGTTAGGACGTCAGGTTTTCAACCTGGAAAGAGGGGTTCGATTCCCCTAGGGAGTGCCATGTTTGCATCACTTTCCCCTAAAAGTTGATATTCGCCCGCTTTGTAAGGGTGACACCGCAGAGACCCTTGCCTATTTATTAACGACACTGGGGTGTTGCGTGAATCAGACTGAACCTATCTTTGATGCGGAAGACGAACCCGAAACAGTTCGCATGATCGGCCATGTGAAATGGTTCGATATTGCGAAGGGGTTTGGCTTTATCGTGCCGGAAACGGTTGAGCGCGTGAGCGTTGAGGGCGACGTCATGCTGCACATTTCCTGCCTTCGTGCCCACGGCGAAAGTTTGATCGATGAGGGCGCCCGGATCGTTTGCAATATCGAAGAGCGCGAAAAAGGCTGGCAGGTCGTTCACATTATCGAGATGGAGACATCGAAGTTTTCCAGAGATACCGATGAGGCTGTCGTTTTTGAGTCCGTCACGGTGAAGTGGTTTGACAGCGTGAAAGGCTTCGGCTTCGTCAACCGGGTTGGCGAAGCTGAGGATATTTTCCTGCACATCACAATTCTTCGCCGCGATGGCATTGAAGCGGTTGAACCCGGGCAGAGTCTCTCTGCGCTCGTTGCAGATGGAAATAAGGGACTAAGCGTTCGAAAAGTAAAGATCGACTAGCCTCAGCCGTCATTCCAACTTGCCGTGACCCGGTCACAAGGATAAGCCAGTGATATGATGAAAAGAACAGTTGTCTCCGCTCTTACGGCAGCTTTTGGTCTGGCAGCTTCCGCGTTTGCTGATCCAATGGCGGTCACCCCGCTCTCGATTGAAACAGACGATGCAACGTATACGTTCACAGTCGAGATTGCCGACGATCAGGAAGAAATCAGTTTTGGATTGATGGAGCGTGAAAGCATGGCAGCTGATGCCGGCATGCTGTTTGACTTCAACCCACCGCGCGACCCGCAAATGTTCATGAAGAACACGCTGATCCCTCTGGATATGCTGTTTATTTCGTCCGACGGTACAATTGAAATGATCGCACGAAATGCAGTTCCGGGGTCACTGCGCACCATTTCAGCGGGCATTCCTGTTGCTGCCGTTTTGGAAATCAATGGCGGGCGAGCGGCGGAATTGGGGATTGAGCCCCTCGATACGGTCATCCATCCGCTGTTTGGAAATGCCCCCGCAAAAGATACAGCCGCTGAGTAATGCGCGAAAGCGATCTGCCGGATCATCTGCGCGCCCCTGACGGGTTCGCATTGGCACAGACCAAAGGCGCGTTCACCAATCACAATGGCCCTGTCTATCAGGCGAGTGCTGACGGAGATCTGCGCTCTGGCATGTTTGTGCTCGATCGTCACTGCAACAGTATGGGCTTCCTTCACGGCGGAATGGCAAGCGCATTTGCGGATCGCTCCATTGCGGTTGCCGTCTGGCATGCGACGAAACGATTCTCTGTTACGCTGAAACTGACGCTACATTTTTATGAGACTGTTCGCCTTCATGACTGGCTGGAAGCGCGTCCAATTGTGCGCTCTGTCGAGTCCGGGATTGTTCAGGTTCAGGCGGATTTGTTGATCGGCGGGACCAAACTCGCCGCGCGCGCGGATGCGACATTTCGATCACTGCGTCGAACAGCAAAATAAGGTTGCGGTTCAAAAAACCGAAACTATACCGATAGGCCGGAGTGTGGCGCAGCCTGGTAGCGCATCTGGTTTGGGACCAGAGGGTCGTAGGTTCGAATCCTATCACTCCGACCATTTTCTCTTTCTCTGCGGGTTCCTATCGACAAGATGGACGACCTTGCTATTCAGGCGAGGAACGGCCCCGTAGCTCAGCTGGATAGAGCACCCGACTTCTAATCGGACGGTCGCAGGTTCGAATCCTGCCGGGGTCGCCAGTTTTAGAACGCCTGCTGAGGCGCTGCGCGCCAAAGGCGTTAAGCAGGTTCCCGATCGTCGCTTCGCTCCTCCGATGAACCAGGCTCAGGGCTGTGTTAGCCCGTCGATAAAAAGCCCGCTTCAGGAGCGGGCTTTTCAGAGTTTGGTCGGTTAGCGCTTAATAAGTGAGCGCGCCGATAATCAGGCCGATAATGGCACCGGTTGCGACCGAGGCGAGGATGGCGTCGCCTGTATTCCTGTCGCGAACCCAGTGATAACCGCGTGGCGGATCATACAGTCCATAGGACCAGTAATCACTAATGATGATCGTCTTGCTGTGATAGCCATAGAAACCACCGATCTTGTACCGCGGCGTGTAGCGATAGTGCGGGCGGTGATAGCGACCATAGATGATCCGCGAGTGACTCGGCCGACTATAATACGGTCGGTAGTGACGCGGACGGGAATGATAGACGCGGCGCGGCTGATAATATCTGTAACCACCATGGCTATAGCTGCGGGAGCGATAGTTATGACGCCGGGCATCACGATAGCCAGTCCGATAGGAATCGCGGCGTATCTGACGGTTCTCGACTCGATTTGCGTATCGGCGGTCTGCACGCCTGTCATCACGGCGTTCTACGCGACGGTCTGAACGTCTGTCTGTGCGGTAGTCGCGTCTGTCCGCGCGACGATCCGTGCGGGTCTCACGTCTGTCAGAGCGGCGGTCACTGCGAGTATCGCGACTGTCAGAGCGACGATCGGTACGCGTTTCACGTCGGTCAGACCGACGGTCACCGCGCCTATCTGAGCGCCTTTCCCGACGTTCTGTTCGTCGCTCTGAGCGTCGTTCGCGTTCTACGCCTCGATCTACAAGATTGCGGAAGCTTCCGCGATCGCCACGGTCAGCGACAGCAACCGGGGTAAACATGCTTAGACTCAAGGCGATTGCCGCAACTGAGCTAGCGGTTTTGTTGAGGATGGTCATATCGGCCTCCTTTCGTAAGGGAGAGCCGCAAGGCGAAAATCTTGCGATCTCTCCCAGCCTTGATAACAGACTTGCAAATCGCATCTGAACTTTATCTGAATAGGAGCTTCAGGCTTGGCCGGAGATAATCTGCATATCAGTAACGATCTCGTGATCGCAGGCTGGGAGCTTGTTGAGCAGTTTACTCGTGCTTCCGGCCCTGGCGGTCAACACGTGAATAAGACCTCAAGCGCAGTGCAATTACGCTGGAATGTTGCGGCGAGTTCTTTGCCTGCGGCTGTGAAAATGCGCTTCAATAAACGCTATGGAGCGCGGTTGACCAAAGAAGGCGACCTTATTCTGGAGGTGAAAGACCATCGTTCTCAAGCCCTCAACAGAGAGGCGGCGCGCAAACGCCTGAAAGAGATGGTCAAGTCGGTCGCCAAGCCGCCCAAACGTCGAATTGCGACAAAGCCCACTCGCGGGGCGGTTCAGCGGCGCATCAAAGCGAAGAAGGTACGCGGTGAAGTTAAGGCGCTTCGAGGGCGCGTAAGAGATGAGGATTAGGGAATTTGAATTCCACGCAGCCGGGCGCGGCTTCGCGCTTGGGTCCGGGAAGGTGGGGCAGATTCGGTTGTTGTGGTGAGTTTGGGATTTGCCCTCCGGGCCTTCTGCCGTTTCATTTGGTCCACTGGACCAAATGATCGCTGGGCGACCACTTCAGAAGCTCCCTCCGCCCTTCGGGCACCTCCCCCAGACTTGGGGCCCTTCGACTTCGCTCAGGATGAGGGGTGGCGGCGGCTGCCGCTACGAGCTGTCCTCAATCGCGGGCGCTGGCGTGAAGTCTTTGCCCCAGCTGATGTAGAGGATGCGCTCGCCGCACTCCATAAATCTTGGCGTCCAGTAGCGGATGGCGTTCAAGTGCGCCTCGCCGCTTTTGTCATGCATGGGCGTCCAGTGTTCGAGATAGCTCTGGCGCTGTTGGTGGAGCCAGACGTTCAGGTCTGATCTGTCCGGGGCGAGGTAGATTTCGACGCGGCCGTCTGAGGTGATCTGATAGAAACCGTCCTGGCCGGTTTTGCGCACGTGGGCGCGCAGGCGGATGAGTTGCCACCAGACGAGGGGCCAGAGCCAGATCGGGACGTGGGCCCAGTCGCGGGGATTGATGCGGATGTGCATACTGGGGAGGAGTATAGGGATGGGTTGAAACCGGTGGGATAGATTTACAGTCCGGTCTCTCAATCACGCTTTGCACGGCTTGACCGTGCAATCCATCTCTTGCTTTGGCAGTTAGGCTGAGGGGTAGCCTGAACCCCTTATTCTGGCAGCAGATCGCGGGTGATTGACCCGACGGATCAAGTCCGAGGGCGGCGCCCTCAAGCCGTGGGGAGCGTGAAAGAGAGCTCGGTGCTAAGAGGGATGGAGGATATGGATAGAGGTGCATCTATCCCCCCCCAAATATGTTCGATCCCGGGACAATTGGCGGCAGAGTTTCCTAGAACAGTTCGGATTTCTTGCTGGCGTGTGACAGGAAATAACCTGCCATCAGGCCAAGCACGAAGAGGATCGCTAACTCTTTTATGGTGCCGAGATCTGATGTGAGTTGAGACCTTACCACTATCAGAAACGTAAGGGTGATCCCTGTTGCTAAGACGAGTATAGGGATGGCAAGTCGAACATGTTGGTTCTGCCAAGCAAAAATGGCAAAGGTGAATGCAGTGAACGTGAAGAACAGGCCAACATATGCGACTGGTGTAGAGGCCCAAATTAGCAGCGTGAGTGGCCATGCCAGAAAAAGCAGATCGAAGACCAGGAAAATGAGTCTGGAGATTATGATCCGCACGGCCCTTAAACCTGCGGTCTAATACGCTGCGCTTGGGTCTTTCACTTCATTCCCGTCGCCCATCAGCGCGACCATAGGTTTGTGCTGGCGGGCTTTTTCAGCCTCAACCTGAGTGAAAGCGGCGATGACGACTTTGTCGCCAACCGCGAAACGACGGGCTGCGCCTCCATTAATACCGATCGTGCGGGAGCCACGCGGGGCCTCGATGGCATACGTCTCGATCCGCTCGCCATTTGTAATGTTCCAGATATGGACATGCTCATGCGGCAGGATACCGGCAGCATCCAGAAGGTCTTGGTCGATGGAGACCGAGCCTTCGTAATAAACATCGCATTGTGTGACGGTCGCTGCGTGCAGCTTCCCCTTTAGCATGTTGAGCAGCAAAGGCGTGCCCTCCCAATCAGAATTACAGATCGCGGTTGGTTCCGCTATGCATATATGGGCATGCACTTACGTAAGGGAAAGTAGTCTTTTGCAGTGCAGCAGAAAGGCATAAAGCACACGGCTTACGCTGCGCCAAGAGGGGAGACTGCAACAGGCGATATTCTGGCTTAAGACGACAGGGCGCAGCCCTCAATCGTGATGCGGTGCATGACGCGGCGCTGGCCCTGATAATCGTTTAGCGCCCAGTGCCAGGTTGAGCGATTATCCCACATCGCGATACTCCCCGGCGCCCATTCGAAGCGGGTGTGAAAGTGTTTGCCCTTGAAGATATGGGCATAAAGTTCTGAGAGCAGCTCATCGCTTTCCTGTTTGCTGAGGCCGATGACTTCTCGTGTGAAGGCCGGGTTCACGTAAAGCGCTTTCTTGCCTGAGAGGGGATGTGTAATGACGATGGGATGGACCGGGTCTGTCAGCTGTTCGGCGGCCTTAGCATTACCGATACGGTTGGTGCCGTCATCGTGCGTGCCAGCGTCTGATGTATTATAATAGCTGTCGGAACTTTCACCGAAAATGTGCTTGCCAGAGTGGATGGCGGATTTGCCGTCTATGCGGGCTTTGAGTTCGTCTGAGAGCGTTTCATACGCGGTATACATGCTGGCAAACATGGTATCACCGCCCCTGTCGGGCAGTTCGCGCGCGACGAGGATGGAGCCGAGGGCGGGCTCATGATCATAGGAATGATCGGTGTGCCAGCCGCCGCCAATATTGTCTTTCTGATCGGCCTCTTTCGCGACCATGGCGATTTCCGGATGATGAGGGTGAGCGGCGAAGAAGCGGTTGATATTGATCTCGCCCCAGCGCCGCGCGAAGGCAATGTGGTCATTTTCTGATGTCTTTTGATCCCGGAAGAAGATGACACCATGGTCTGCGAACGCGGTTTCGATAGTGCTGAAGTCGTCTTCAGTCAGCGCTGTAATGTCGACGCCGGTGATTTCCGCACCGACACCCTGAATCGGATTTAGCGTTAGGGCCATATTGTCCTCCATAAGCCTGTCTTTGCAGGTGATAGACAGACACTGACGCAAAATCCCTCAGAGGTAAAGCGCATGTCTTTCCCTTACGGCGTGCTTGCCGGGGGCGGGCGCGCGTATCATGTGTCGCCTAGAGAGTGAGACACTATGAGTGACGCTATTATTGATACGGAAATGCCCCTGCGGCCGCTAAGCGGGTTCCAGCAGGCGATGATCGCACTGGCGAGTGTCGCGATGGGCGCAGGGATGACGATCAACTTTGTGGTCGTCTCTCCACTGGCGCGCAAGGCTGGCCTAACGGAATTGCAAGTTGCAGGGATTTTGACCCTGTCGGCGGCGCTTTATGCGCTGATGATCCCGCAATGGGGGCGGTGGGCGGATCGGTTCGGACGCAAGCGCGTGATGGTGTTTTCCCTCTTCGCTATGGGTCTGACCAATATGATCTTTCTGTTCGCGCTGGAGGCGGCCTTAGCAGGCGTGCTGACCGGACTGACCATGTTCTTTACGCTGGTTTTTGTACGCATCTGGTTTGGCTTGCTGTCACCGGGACTACAGCCTGCGAGTATGGCGGCGATGACGGATGCGACAACAGCAGCGACGCGGGCAGGCGGCTTAGGCATGTTGGGTGCCGCAATGAGCATCGGGTCTATCCTGGGTCCGGCAGGTGCGGCGGTTTTGGCGAATTTTGGAGCGCTTGCTCCGCTGTGGGGATCGATTGTTTTCTGCATTTTATGCGGTCTGCTCGTGGGTTTTACTCTGCCCAAGACACGCGCCAGTGCACCAAGCGCGGAGCGGCCATCGCCGCTATCTATGCGTGACCGCCGCGTACTGCCCCATTTAGTCTTTCTGTTCACCTATTTCCTCGCGGTCGCGATGATCCAGCAAACTTTGGGCTGGTTCATTGAGGATCGGTATATGGAAAGCCTTGGTCTAAGCGAGGCGGATCTGGTCGATCTGACGGGGCGAGCCTTCATGTGTCTCGCCGTGATGATGGTCGTTATCCAGTTTGGCTTTGTGCAGCCATTTCGACCTGATCCGTCGAAGATGTTGCCGGTTGGGCTGATCCTCGTGGCCGCGGGCTACATTATGGCCAATCTGGTCGCGCCGTTCTGGTTGCTTTGTGTGGCGTTTCTGGTCGTTGGGGCAGGGGCGGCGCTGGCGGTTCCAGCGGCGAATGCGCTGGGCTCGCTTTCAGTAGAGCGCCATGAGCAGGCGGGAGCGGCGGCTTTGTTATCGGCTGCGCCGCCGTCGGGCTTCATATTTGGGCCGTTAATCGGGGCAGGCTTGTATGAAATCGCGCCTGCCTTGCCGTTCTACGTTGCGGCGAGCGTGATGGCATGCCTTGGCGTTTACGCTTTGCAGCTTGCGCGATTGGCGCGAGCTTGAGGGATGTTGCTCTGCTTGTTTGTGCAGTACGCAACACCCCAACTTGTTCGCGTGGGGTAGCTGTGACGATTACTCTGGCGCGACCATGCAGAACGCGTTCAGCTTGTTGCCATCCAGATCACGGAAATACGCGGCATAGAAACCACTGTCGCCACGTGGGCCGGGTTCCCCTTCGCATGTGCCGCCTTGGGCGATCGCCGTTCTATAGATCGCATCGACTTGCGCTTGATCTTTGGCGTGAAGAGCGACCATCACGCCGTTTCCGACAGACGCAACATTGCCATCAAATGGTTTGATAATCCCGATACTGGCCGCTTCACCTTCCATTGTGCCCCAAGCGATAAATGAGTCAGCTTCTTCCATCATACGCCCAACGCCCATTTCTTTGGCAATGGCGTCATAGAAGACCGCGCTCTTCTCGATGTCTGCTGTGCCTAATGTGACATATCCGATCATGTTCCTACTCCCATAAATTTTGAGAACAATACACGAACAATTTAACATGGCAAGTGATTACATCGCGCTGATGCCGCCATCGACTTTGAGTTCTGCGCCGGTGATGAGTTTACTCTCATCGCTGGCAAGATAAAGCACGGCGTAGGCAATATCATCCGGCTCACCGACCTTGCCGAGCGGGATTTGACGGCCGAGTTTAGCAAGGCCTTCTTCCTCACCGAACATCTGTTTTACGCCATCGAGGATGGGTGTGTTGACGAAGACGGGGTGGACGGAGTTGGATCGGATTTGCCCACCAGTCTTAGCAAGGTGCAGCGCGATCGATTTGGACAGGTGACGCACAGCGGCTTTGGCTGTGTTGTAGGAGACATAGTTGCCACTGGCGACAATGCCCGCGATGGAACTGATATTGATGATTGAGCCAAGCCCATGATCGCGCATCAGTGGGATCGCGTATTTGCAGCCCAGAAAGATCGAGTCGACGTCGACTTTCATCACATGCTGATAGGTCTCGTAGGCTTCGTCCTCGACACTGCCGAGGCTGCCGATCCCAGCATTGTTCACAAGGATATTCAGCCCACCCATCGCATCGTGCGCCTCTTGCAGGACGGTTGGCCAGCGGTCGGGGTCGGTGACGTCCTGCTGCCACGCGAAGGCGGTGCCATCGCCGTATTTGGCGTTAATCGCATCCGCCACATCAGCTGCGCCGGGGCCGTTAATGTCGGTGACGGTGACCTTGGCACCTTCCTTGGCCAGCATATGAGCGGTGGCCTCGCCGAGGCCCTGCGCGCCGCCTGTGATGAAAGCTTTCTTTCCTGATACCCGGCCCATGACGGCCCTCCCTGTCATTATTTTGATCTCTGTCGTGCAATGGAGTGCGCTCAGTTGCAAGACTAACGTTGCGCCAGCCCTTTAATTGCCGAAAAAATCGAGTTTGGCTTTGTCGTGTCACAGTGTTGGTGTAGGACATTGAAAGATCGCCTGATAGGCGAGTCATAACCAAAATAGGAGTGATGGAATGCGAAACAGAGTGTTGGCAGGTGTTGCCGCTTTGGCGCTGGCTTTGACAGGCTCAGCTGCGGCTGAGACGGGGGAGCGGGTGACCGATGGAAACCTCGTTAAAGAGAACATCCCCGAAATTCCGGCTGATATCAGTGAACGTCTGCGCCAATATTCCAACTTTCGTGGGCATGGATTCTCCGACTGGACGGATGGCGGCATCTTTATCGGAACGCGCTTTGGCGAGGTCGGTCAGGTTCATAAGCTGACCATGCCGATGGGCGCGCGTCGCCAGATCACATTCTATGATGAACCTGTCGGCGGTGCGAATGCTGATCCGGATGGGGATGGTTTTGTGTTCGGGAAGGACACGGGCGGAGACGAGTTCTTTCAGGGCTATTATTTCGACACAGAGACCGGGCAGGTCACTCAGTTCACAGAACCGGGCACCCGCAATGGCGCGCTGGTCTGGACTGATGACGGTGAGCAAGTCGCTTGGTATCGCTCCACCGCAGGCGATCCGAATTGGGATATCCTGATGGCGGATCCGGAAGACCCATCGTCCCTGCGCGTTGTGCATGAGGGTGAGGGCGCGCTCTATCCCGTCGACTTTTCAGCCGATGGCAAGAAGCTCGTCGTACAGCAATATATTTCCATCACGAAAAGCCGCATTTTTACACTCGATGTTGAGACCGGAGACTGGGCTGAGTTTAACCCGGACGATGATGTTGCTTATTCCGGGGCGGCCTTGTTGTCTGATGGCGACATCCTGACAGTCAACGACAAGAATAGCGAGTTCCGCAACCTTGTGCGCTATGACGGAGAAACGGGTGCGGCGACGATTTATACCAGCGATATCAACTGGGATGTTTCCAGCTGGGACCTGTCCCCGAATGAGGACAATGTTGTCTTCACGGTCAATGAGGGCGGTTTAGGCACGATCCGTCTGCTGGATCTGGAAACGGGTGCCGTGAGTGGCGGACCTGATCTGCCTGTTGGCATTGCGGGCGGTGTGTCCTTCAGCCCGGACGGGAGCCAGGTCGGCTTCACCTTCAATGGTGCAACCACGCCGACGGATGCGTGGACGTTTGATGTTGCGACGATGGAACTGACACAGTGGACAGAGGCGGAGATTGGCGGCCTGAATGCCGATCAATTCATCACGCCGATGCTGTTTAGCTATCCGAATGCGGATGGGATGGACATTCCGGCCTTCAGCTATGTTCCAGAAGGCGAAGGCCCGCATCCGGTCATCATCCAAATTCATGGTGGGCCTGAAGGGCAATCACGTCCGGGCTTTTCGACGACTTACCAATACTGGGCGAGCGAGTTGGGCGTTGCCGTTGTGGTGCCGAATGTGCGTGGATCATCCGGGTACGGAAAAAGCTATGTCTCTATGGATAATGGTCTGAACCGGAAGAAGTCTGTCGAGGACATTGGCGCACTGCTCGACTGGATCGAGACACAGCCTGAGCTCGATAAAGACCGGGTGCTGGTCTATGGCGGATCGTATGGTGGATATATGGTTCTGGCCTCGATGATCGACTATGGAGATCGTCTCGCCGGTGGGGTGAATATTGTCGGAATCTCCGACTTCAAAACCTTCCTGGAGAATACCAAAGGCTATCGCCGTGACCTGCGTCGGGTGGAGTATGGCGATGAGCGGGATCCTGAGATCGCGGCTTTCTTTGAGAAGATCAGCCCACTTGGAAATGCTGATAAGATCAATAAGCCGATCTTTATCATTCAAGGCTTCAACGACCCGCGTGTTCCGTACACGGAGTCTGAGCAAATTCTTGAAGCTGTAAAAGGCAATGATGTCGAGACATGGTTCCTGATGGCGATGGATGAGGGGCACGGCTTTCGCAAGAAATCCAATCGCGATTATCAGCGCGAAGCGGTGACCTTGTTCCTGCAGGATGTGCTCGAACTGGAGTAGGGGCTAAGCTGTGGTCCAAACGCACACGAAAGCTTGATTTGCACTGCGCTCGTCTTCAGGCAGAAGGCGAGCGCAGTCATATTAAGAGGTCAGAATGCAGGACACCAAAACGCTCCCGGCTGAACAAGTTTTGAGTGAAAAGGGATGGCTGCCAGAAGGCGTGCAGGTGATCTCCAGTGAGATTGCCGGAGCGGGCAATATGAACCTTGTTGAGCGTGTCAGGTTTGATGATGGGCGCTCTGTCATTTTAAAACGATCACGTCCGTGGGTGGAGAAGTATCCGGATATTCCGGCACCTGTTGAAAGAGCGACCGTAGAGGCCGCATTCTATCGCAGCGTTGCAGGCACGCGCGCCGGAGAGGCGATGCCGGCCCTGTTGCAGCATGACAGCGCGGATGCCTGCAGCCTATTTGAGGATTTGGGCGCGGGTGCTGACGGTATGGGGCTCTATTCGGGTGAGGTCTTGCCACTTGAACAGGTGCGCGCCGTGGCCGAGTGGATGGCAGCACTGCATGCGATTGAGATCGACGAGCAGACCTGCGCGACGTTTCAAAATAAGGCGATGCGCGAGCTGAATGCGCTGCATATTTTCCAGTTTCCGCTCGATCCGGACAATGGGTTTGATCTCGATGCGATCACGCCGGGGTTGCAGGCCGTGGGTGATGGTCTGAAAGCGGATCAGGCTTTTTGCACTGCAGTGAGTGAGATTTGTGCGCGTTATCTAGGGGCGGGCACTATTGAAGGTGATGTCCTTCTGCATGGGGATTTGTATCCCGGAAGCTGGCTGACGACCGAGGCGGGTCTGTTCGTGATCGATCCGGAGTTCTGCTGGATCGGCCCTGCGGAGTGGGATGTGGGCGTGTTGAGCGCGCATTTGCGTTTAAGCGGGCAGCCCGCATCTCACGTGGATGGGTTATACTCCGCCTACGGACGGCCTTTGGATCGGTCACTTCTCGATCGTATTGCGGGAATTGAAATTATGCGCCGCTTGATCGGTGTGGCGCAGTTGCCGCTCGATATTGGGCTGGAAGAAAAGACCGCGCTTTTGGATGATGCGCGAGCGCTGGTACTGGGGCAGGGGGCGTGACGCGCCGCGTCTGGATCGACACCGATCCCGCGATCACATCCGGCAATGGCGAGGTCGATGACGGCTTTGCGCTGATGCAAGCCTTCGGGTCGCCGGAACTTGAGATTGTTGGTATTTCCGCGGTCTTCGGCAATACCGAACTGGACAATACGGATACGATGGCGCGTGAGATTGTCCGGCGTGTGGGAAGCGCTGTACCGGTCTATCGCGGGCACAGCGAGGAAGGTGCGCGGGATCGGTGCGCCGCTGTCGAAGGTCTTTTGCGGGCTCTCGAAGGCGGACCTCTGACGATTATCGCGCTTGGCCCACTGACCAATATTGCAGCGGCTCTAACCCAGCCGGATGCGGTGTTGGACAATGTTGAAGAGATTGTCTTTGTCGGCGGACGGAGGATCGGGCTGGAGTTTCGCGCGACGCCGGATCAGGAGACCCCGTTCCGGGATTTGAATTTTGAGCTGGATGCCGATGCTGCTGAGGCGTTATTGGCGCTTGGGCTGCCGATGACGCTGGCGGGTTGGGAAGTCAGTTCGCAAATGTGGTTGAGTGCCGAGGATTTAGCGAAGCTGCGAGTGACGGGGTCAGCGGCAGTGGCCTGGTTGGCTGCAGCGTCGCAGGATTGGTTGGACCGCTGGGTTGAGACCTTCAAAGCGCCTGGCTTCACGCCGTTCGATACGCTGGCCGTGGGGTGGTTGGTTTGTCCTGATCTATTTGATGGATTTGAAGCACCAGCTGAAGTGATCCACACGCCTGAGCGACCACTGTTTCATGTTGACGAAGAAATAGACGGGCCGCGAGTGCGGTATCTGCGGGGTGTAGATAATCAGGCGTTCCGGGCCGACCTGATGCGGCGATTGCTGTCGCTGACTTAACCGAGCGCCTTCGCCAGATTGTCCATGTAATCCGCCAAGGTGAGATCCAGTTCGGTGACGCCGTTTGCATCATGCGTGGTGAGCGTAACTTCAACCGTGCTGTAGACATTGAACCATTCGGGGTGATGGTCCATCTGCTCGGCTTTCAGCGCGCTTGCGGACATGAAGGCCCATGCGGTTTTGAAATCAGCGAACTTGTAGGTTTTGCTGATGGCATCGCGGTCGCCTTTGACGACGGCCCAGCCATTCAGTTTGACGACCGCAACGGCGGCTCCGACTTTCGTGCTCATTCTTCAGGCTCCGTTTCAGCTTCGTCTTCGGTCTCATGAACGAAGTAGAGCCAGCGTCCGTCCTCGGCAATGGCTGTGCGGACGCCGGGATAACCCTGTCCGTCGCGGATGCGGGCGAGACCGTCATCGCCGACCAAGTCTCTCAAGCGGGCCCTATCACGGAAGCTGAGGCGTTCAGGCTGTAATTCTTCCGGATCAAGCGCAGCCAGATCGGGCCAGATATACCAGACCTGATCGCCAACGGGACGCACTCCATAGGGGCCGCCCAAGAGCTCTTCGAGACGTGCGAGGGGATCAAAGCCGGTTCGGCGCAGCAGGTCCCAATGGGTGCGATGGCCCTGATTGGCAAAGTTGGACACGAAAGCGGGTTCTGAGTTGGCGAGCCTTACTAGCCGGGCGAGAGAGTTGCGGGCGATGATCTCGCGCAAGGCCATGATCTTGGCGTCTGCCGCGTCTGATAGCGGCGCAACACTCTCGGTTTCGGATGTTTCTATTCGGGTTACTGCAGGCGCTTCCGGCACAGTAAGACGCATACTTGGTCCCTCATCTTCTGCAGGTGAGCAAGCGCTGAGAAGGCTCATCATGAGCCCGGCTGCGAAAGCAGAGCGGATCAAAGGTCGAATCCGGTTGCAGTTTTCAGATCGGCTAGAATTTGCTCTGCGCTAAGCGCCTTGATCGTGTGCATACCCATCGCGCGGGCGGGTTTCAGATTGATGCCGAGATCGTCAATATAGATGCAATGGGCCGGATCAACGTCGAGGGCCTCACACATTAGGGCATAAATGCGCGGATCGGGCTTTCGAATGCCAAGCTTGGAGCTTTCGATGACATGATCAAAGAGGGAGAGGACCTCTGCGACGGCAGCCGCTTTGCCTTCGTCGCTGCTCATGCCTGCGCCTTTGCCGATTGGAGCATTATTGGTGATGCATCCGACTTTGGCCTTCGCCTTACAGACCTTTAGCGCGTTCACGACAGACGGGCGCAAGTTGCCAGACAGGAGGTTGAGGACGTCTTTGCCGGGCACTTCGTGGCCGCGCGCTTTGCTTTCACTGCGGAAAGCAGTGTCGAAGCCGTCCGCGTCCAGTTCCGACCGCTCCAGACGCGCCCAAGCATTCGTATCACCGTTCACGGCATTCACACCGCGGATAAAGTCCTTTGGTAGGCCTTTGTCGGCTTCATAATGATTAAAGGCCTCGAAGGGAGACGACGTGAGAACGCCGCCAAAATCCCAGATGACGGCTTGAAGTGTGTTGGTCATAGGGGCGCTTTAGCGCGGGCGACAAAGCCTGTCGATGATTTCATGCCTATATCTGTAATTGCTATTCTGACCAGTTAGATGGAGAGCGCCTCACCAATTTCTCTGAAATTTCTGCTATTCCCCTGATAGGCGAGTTTGGCATGGGGTGTGCATGGCTTGGCGGGAAAGTTTCGCTTCTGAGGTTTCCAGCTATGTTGAAATATACCCTGACCAGTGTTTTCGCGCTTAGCGTCATATCGACTGTATTGGCGCAGACATCTCCGACTCTTGAAGGCGATGATGGCTTTCTGCTCGAAACGGTCGATGAGGCTGCGACGGGGGAGAACTTCTCCTATGCCGGGCAGTGGGGCAATGGTGAGCCCTGGAGCGGTGACACAAAAATGCAGGCGCCTGAGCCTGCCGGGCCAGCCCCGGTGCAGCGTCCGACCGTCGCGCAGACGCAGGCTGGTATGGTGTCGCCTTTGCGTCGTGGACGCGTTGTACAGACGCCACCACAGGCAGGTGTGCAATCTGACTTGGGGCAGATCCGAGTTGAGCAGCGCACGCAACGTCAGGTTCAGCCTGTTCGTCAGCAAGCCCCGGCTACGCAAAGTCTACCGAAAACCGCGCTGCAACCACGCACAGTCAATACAATGCGCACGGTCTCTGCCCCTGTCGCACAGCGCAAGATGATGCCGCCAGTTGGGTCAAGCACAGCACCCCTTGCGCCGCTTCCGCAAGCACGTCCTGGAGAGTGCTTTGCGCGCATGCAGATCCCGGCGCAGTATGACACGCAGCCTAAAAAGGTCACGGTCGTTGAGGGCTATGAGCGCGCCCGTGTGACGCAAGCGCAGTTTGCCACGGACGTCGAAGAGGTCGTCGTTAAGGATGCGCATACGCGCTATGTTATTCGTCAGCCGCGCTTTGCGATTGAGCAGCAGCAAGTCATGCTGCGCCCGTCGTTTGACCGCCTTGAAGTGGTTCCAGCCCGGTTCAGCTACACACGCGAAAAGGTGCAGGTCAGTGAACCGCGCCTCGTCTGGAAGCGTGGAGTTGGCTTATCCGGTATTTCACGGACGGATCCACGCACCGGTGAAACCTGGTGCCTTGTCGAAGAGCCCGGCCGTACCATCACGATTAACAAGCGCGTTGTGACTCATCCTGAACAGGTGCGCCGCGTACCGGTGCCGGCACAGACTGTCTCTGTGGCGCGTCAGGTTCTGGTGGATGAAGGCGGTGTTGAAAAAGTTAGCGTTCCCGCACAGACCCGCCAGATGACGGTTCAGCGTCTTGTTGCGCCGGGTCGGGTCGATACGTTCAACGCGCCGGACGAGTTCGATACGGTTGAACAGCGCATCCTGAAGGCACCTGAGCGATTCGAATGGGTGTCTGTCCTCTGTGACACCAATGCCGGGCCGGACACGATTGTCGCCATGCAGAAAGCCCTCGCCGCAAGAGGGCTCTATAAGGGTGCGATTGACGGGATCATGGGGCCTCAAACCCGTAAGGCTCTCGTGGCCTTCCAACGCGGAGCTGGCATCCCGCATACAGGATACCTGACGACCGATACAATGGCGGCGCTGGGCGTTCGCTACTAGGGTCTGAAAGGGTAAACAAAGGGGAAGGCGGCGCCTGGTAACGGGTGCCGCTTTTATTTTAGGCTTGGCACTTGAAGGACACGGCCTATGTCCAGCGCCATGACAACACGTATCTTTTTGGGCGCAACCGCGCTCATGTTTTTCGCTTTTGGGGTCTGGTCCATGACAGATCCCGCCGGAATGACGACACAATTGGGGGTCGAAGTGGGTGGTCCAGCCGGCATCTTTGAGATGCGCGGGATTTATGGGGGTGTCAGTTTTGGAGCCGCAGTCATGTGCTTGCTCGGTGCGCTTCGTCCGGGACTGAGTTTTGCCGCGCTGTGTTTTGTAGCGACCTATATGGGCGGATATATTGTTGGTCGTGCGGCGTCTTTTATCGCAGGCGACAGCGCGCAGGCCTCAAGCTGGGCCTTTGCTGGATTTGAGTTGGTGATGGCTTTGATTGCTTTTGCATTGCTTGCAACGCGGAAAACCTAAGCGCGCAATAAAAAAAGCCCCGCACATAAGCGGGGCTTTTCGCGTTTGAGTGGTTCTGAGTTTAGAAGTTCTTGCGCAGTGTGACACCATAAGTTGCCGGTGCGTTTGGATAGGTGTTCACACTACCGTCTTGAGCCGTGGTTGGGAAACCTGATGTGAAATATTCATCATCATTGATGTTTCGGCCCCAGACCGTGACATTGAGACCATTTTCCCAATCAACACCGAAGCTGGCATTGAGTGTGCCGACTTCGCGGTTCAGACCTTCGATATTGTCGACGACCTGAACATCGCTTTCATAGACATAGTCGGCTCTTAGGAAGCCGCTCATCGTGTCACTGAAATCGTGTGTGTATTCGGCTCCGAAGAATAGGCTTGTTTCCGGTATGCCCGAAGGCGTTTGGCCGGAAAGGTCTCCAACACGGTCTGCAACACCGTCGATCAAGTCTTCATCCGAACCTAGCGGAACCGCAGCGTCGGAAAATTCATCATATTCAGGGTCTTGTAGGATACCAGCAACGGTAAAGGTTAGATTATCCGTTGCGAACCATGTTGCGTCAAACTCAACGCCGATGGTCGACTGTTCACCTGCATTTGCGAGGACGAAGCCGGTGCCTGAGAAGATTGTCGATTGGAAGCCTTCGATCGTCTGGTCAAAGACCGCGACGTTCAGGTTGAAGCTATCATAGGACAGCTTTGCACCAAGTTCGAAGACTGTTGTCTCTTCTGGTCCAGCAAACCGAGTACCGAATTCGCGATTATTTGGAACTAGCCCAGCGGATCTTAGCGCTGCTTCATCTGCTTGGAAAAAAGAGCTATCACGAGTCAAATTCCAAGACGATGCCTTGTAACCTGTCGCATAGCTACCATAGATATTGACATTGTCACTGACATCGTAGGCAAGGCGTGCCGTGACTGTGACCTTGTCATCATTTGTACCACCGCCTTCGACCGCGTTCGGGAAGTCCACGAATGGCGGCAGGAACTGGAAGGGTGCAAACTGGGCTGCTGCGCCTGCGGCGAAGCCCGCTTGTACTCCAGATTGGATGTCTGCGACAGTCGCAATCGAGAATGCATCGCCAAGGGCAGCACCTCCAAGAAGTGCCTGATAAGTTGCCAGATCAACGCCTGGAACCCCGCCATCATCGACAGTATCAAACGTGAAATCTGCTAATGTTTGGCCTGTTAAAGCCTGAACCGCAATTGGGTTGTTGAAGCCTGCGGCAAGATCAAGGCTTGAGAAGACATCTGTGTTGTCGATGCGGGCTTCGACATCTTTTTCGTCTTCGATGTAAGCCAGACCAAGCGTCGCTGTCAGTTTGTCAGTCAGACGATAGTCGACCTGACCGAAGGCAGAGAAGCTTGTATTCTCTTGATCAAAGAATTCTGTTGATCCGGAGCCTTCAGCAAAAAACGTGCCCGGCGCTTGTCCCAGCAAAGCTTCTAGGCCTGCAATTGTTCCAGGAGCACCGGCCAAGAGGTCTGCATAGGCCGCAAATTGTGGGCCGTACTGGATATCGCTTGTCAGATCGACTGTTTCGTCGAAGTAGAAGAGGCCCGCGAGATAGTCGAGCTTGTCTGTTCCACCGGCGATGCGAAGCTCGTGAGTGAAGGTGTCGATGTCGTAATCAAGAAGGTTAGAATTGGTTAGTCTCGCGTCGGTGAAATCCGCGTCGGCATTGCTAACAAGCTGCTGATTGCGGATCGAACCAATGTAAGTCACAGTTCCAAAGTCAGTTTCGAAATTGACTTCCGCAGACAGGCCTCCGTTTGAGATTTCGTTTGTTGGGTCGAGGTCTGTGGCTGCAGTGAATCCAAATGGATCGCTGATCACGCCGCCGCCTAAGGCTGCGATGGCACCTGATGTTGGGCCATTGATGACGTTTGGTGCGTAGCAGCAGACTTCGTCGAGCTTATCATAGTCTGCGATCAAACGGATTGAGAAATCACTGCTTGGTTCATAGAGGATCTGACCTTTTAGCGCATAGCGGTTGCGGTCATTCAAGTCTGAGCCGGTCGTGACGTTATCGACGTAGCCATCTCTGGTATTGTAACTGCCTGAAATAGAGAAAGCGACGTCGTCGGAAATTGGCCCAGTCAAAAGGCCTTTGAGAATTTGTTGGTTGTAATTGCCGATCGTGCCTTCGATCTGTCCGCCAAACTCGAATTCGGGCTTTTTCGTCACGACGTTGATCACGCCCGCAGATGAGTTTTTACCAAACAAGGTGGACTGTGGTCCACGCAGAACTTCGATACGGGAAATATCAGCATAGTCTGATAGGCCGCCGGCGGCGCGTGTGCGGTAGACGCCGTCAATAAAGACCGCAACGGACGGCTCAATACCAATATTGTTACCACCGTTACCAAAGCCGCGGATGATGAAGGTCGAGTTACCAGACTGCTGCAGCTGCGAAACGCGCAGGGACGGGACAACGGTCTGCAGGTCAAGAATGTCTGTGATCTGTGCACGCTCAAGAATAGCATCATCGACAACGGAGACCGCGATCGGAACATCCTGAAGGGTTTGCTCACGCTTGGTCGCTGTGATAGTAATTTTATTGAGTGTTTTGGGTTCTTCTTCAGCTGTTTCTTGAGCTGAGACAGCGCCGAGGCTGCCTGCCATGATCGCGCTGAGGCCGACGCTGAGGGTCAGAGCCGATTTAAGGCCCGTGTGTTTTTTGCTCATCTTACGTTTCCTGTTTGAGTTTCTGGATGGAACAGAATTCTATGTCCTGTTTGATGTGAGTGATTAGATGAATTCAGATGTGCGACAAGGCACTCTTCGCAGGTTTGGCGCACACCCTTAAATTGCGTTGCCCTTAGGTCACATCTTCCGGTTTTATGCATAAAAAAGCCCCGCCTTTCGGCAGGGCTTTTATTTGGGAGACTTTGGGCGGCTAGTTGACGCCTTGACCGACGCCGCCATCAAAGATCATCGGTTGGCCTTTAGCCTGACGCGTACGCTCAACCTGACGCTGAACCGGTTTCATAACTGTGCGCGTTTTCGGCACACAGGTTTTCGTCTTCACCTGACCTTCGATCAGCTTGATGCCCGGACCATGCCGCCGCAGAAGCGAGCGTTCATTACAAGAGCGCATCGGTGTCTGCGGTGCACATGAGAGATTACCCCCCGCACGGTGCACAAGGGCTTCACCTTTATTGCAAGAGAATGTCTCGCCATGCGCAAAGCTGGCTTGACCATTATCGACTTTGCCGAGTGTGACCTGCATATTCGTGCCAGCCATGCAGCGGAAGAGCTCGCCGCCGTAGGTGCCCGAAACGCGTTGGTCGCCGATCACTTGAGAGGCAGGATGTGGTGTGCCTTTGTCATCGATACAAACCGCCTGAACCGGACGGATTGTGCGTTGAACAGAGATTGAATCTTCGCAGAATTCTTCCGTGGTCGCGACTTGTTCGGTCACGGTTTCAACGAAGCTCTCAACATTGCCTTCGACATTCAGGGAACCGATTGAAGACGGCGCGACGCCCGGTGTTGAGAAGAAGCCACCGCCGCCGGAAACGAAGAAGCCTTGCTGGTTTGATCCAACGACATTCGTATTAA
Organism: Pseudomonadota bacterium; assembly: GCA_038630445.1. GTDB lineage: Bacteria > Pseudomonadota > Alphaproteobacteria > Caulobacterales > Hyphomonadaceae > Henriciella. Next base: position 20,032 of record JBCBCO010000008.1, read on the forward strand.
GGAACGTATTCTGATTGCTGATGATACTACCCTGATTGACCGTGAAATTGCCTTGATTCACAACCACGTTAGGACCTGCGATATTGACGCCGGGCACCATAACGCTTTGGCCTTTCGGGCCTTTGCCACAGCACGCGCCTCCACCGGATGGACCATGCCCACCGCCGTAGACGACACCGTGTCCGCCCATGCCTGCGCCAGGCACATGTGTGCCACCGCCTGGAGCCTTAACGCCACCGCCGCTCATGCCGCCGCCCGCATAGGCAACGCTGCCGATGGTGAGAAGAGCCAGAGCGCCTGCTCCGGCCAAGAAAGTGTTCCGTGTTGATACGGTCATTGGGTGTCTCCCTGACATTTCTCACACTTATAAGCAGGTTCCGTGCCGGGTTTCGCCTCAGTGGAGAATGTGGGCGGTAACCGGCGTCTGCTCTTCCCGCATCAGGGGAACCAAAACTGGCGCAATCATTGCGAGTGAGCTTCGTCACGAGGTTCAATGCCGTACTGACAGGGTCAGAGATTGCGGCTAGCAGAAGAGATAAAGCATGATGTCGCTACCAAGACACCCAAATACAGAGCTTTTACTTGAAGCGTGGCAAAGACTTGATGATCCGTCTTTAGAGAAAGCCGTTTCTCCACTGACCCATAATCATCCTGACTTGCTTGATGCTTTGTTTGTCATTGAGCGTAATCATGATGGGCTTTGGGTTTTCCGTAATGCTGGACGCGCGCTGGAAGCCTGTATTGGTCGATCCTTGAGCGAGCACGATTTTGTGCCGCTGTGGACCGGGTATGACAAGGACATGATCACGGCGTTTCTTGGCTCTGTCCTGCAAAACCGGCTACCTGGGATCATTCAGGCGAGTGGCGAGACGCTGAATGGTCAGTCCATTGATATTGAGCTGTCCTTCACCCCGATTGGACGGAATATGCTCAAAGGTCAGAAAGCGGATCGGCTGTTGGGGCTCTATCAGGTTATCGGCACCGAAGCGGCCTTGAGGGGGCGCCCGATCTGGCGTCACCGCCTGACGGCTCTGCATCCGCCTGTTGCACGTGACGGACAGCCCTATCTGAAACTGGTCGCCAACAACAATTAGGGCGTTCCCCCATTAGGCGAATTGGCCTGAAGTTTGCTCTCTCGACAGGTGTATGTCCTGTTTCGGGAGACCATGATGAAACCTGTCGTCTTAGGTGCTTTGTTTGTCGCCACTGTTTTTCAAGCGACCGCTGACCCGGTCGCACCTGCGCCGCGCGCGGTTCAGTGCGTGTCTGTGTTTGAGATTATGCAACGGGCTGCACCAAACTGGATGTCGCAATCTGAGGTCACGAAAGCACAGACAGTGTGGCAACGCTCCGCCGAGTACCTCACCGGGCGCATGGACGTGGATTTCGGGACGCAGATCAATCGGGAAATGACGCGGCTTGCCGATCTCTCTGCGCGTGATCCGCAGATGATTAGCGAGCTTGCCCTTGAGTGCGTGGCTGAAGCAGGTCGTATCTAGCCTAAACCGCCTTGAGATTTGCGGCGAAGAGACCAAGTAGGCGGAAAGGAGACCTTTCATGCCAATAATGCTTTATGGGCTCAAAAATTGTGACACGTGCAAGAAAGCGATCAAGGCGCTTGAGGCGTCGGGTCAAAGCGTGGACTTTGTAGACATTCGCGCCGATGCAGACCTTGCGGACAAAGTTCCAACATGGCTGGAAGCGGCGGGTGCTGACACGCTCGTCAATAAGCGATCGACGACATGGCGAAACTTGTCTGATGCAGAGCGCGAGGCTGAGCCCGTCGGCCTCTTGATGGCCAATCCAACTCTGATCAAGCGACCCGTTATTGAGGTTGGATCGGATACTCATGTTGGTTGGACGAAAGCCGTGCAAGGCGCACTTTTGTAAGGCTTAACCTGGGACAACGGCTGCGATCAGTCTTGGTCCGCTCGCCGCAATGGATTCGGCTAGAGCGTCATCGAAGCCTTCTGCAGTCGTTGCTTCGACGGCTGGGACACCCATGCTCTCGGAGAGCTTCACCCAATCGATATCGGGCCCGCCTATGGAGAGCATATCTTTCGCGGTTGGGCCGGGATTGCCCGCTCCGGTGCGGTAGAGTTCGATGTTCAAGATACGGTAGGAATGGTTGACGAAGACAATCGTTGTCACGTCCGCGCCTTCCCGGGCCATGCTCCAGAGCGCCTGATTGGTATACATGCCGGCCCCATCGCCACTGATGCAAATTACTTTTCGGTCGGGGGCAGCGATGGCGGCGCCGAGGGCGAGAGGCATGCCTTGGCCAATCGCACCGCCGGTCAGCATCATCCAGTCATGCGGGCGCGCATTCTGTGTTGGCAGGTAGCACATCAGGCCATTTGAGACGCCGTCATCGGACACGAGAGCATTCTCAGGCATATGCCGCGCGAGGCTTTGCCCGACAGACTGGGCGTTCAACTCGCCTTGCGGTTTTTCAGGCAGGGTGAGTGTCTCTGGCGGAGCGCTTTCAGTCGCGCCTAGGGCATCAGCGAGTGCTGTCAGCGTTGCCGCGCTGTCGGTGTCTGCGCCGCCGAGATCGAAGGTCTCGCAGTCTTCCGGAACCAGAAGGCTCGGCTTACCGGGGTAGGAGAAGAACGCGACTGGAAGGCTGGTCCCCGCAACAATCATCAGATCTGTGCCTTCCAGATCAGCCATGGCACCTTCTGCAAAGTATTGCATCCGCTCAGGAGCGAAGACGCCTGCGCCGCGTCGCATCTTGGCATAGAAGGTATCTGTCAGGATGCGTATTCCAGCCGCTTTCAAACGCGCGGCGGCAGCAAGGCCGCTTTCAGTCAGCGCTGTCCCGTTAATGACAATGACCGGTGTTTTGGCGTTTTTCAGGGCGTCTTTGGCAGCCTTAATCCGAGTTGTTGTAGCTTTTGCTAGCGGTTGTGGTGTTACTGCAGGTCCCTCTACGCCGCCTTCCAGCCAAGCGCTATCGGCCGGTAAGAGCAATGAGATCGGTCCCGGTTTTGGACCATAGCTTGCCGCAAAAGCTTCACTTGCGAGCGTGCCCGTATCGCTGACTTTATCGGCGGATTTGATCCAGCCTGAATTTGGGCCAGCAAGTCCGATAATATTAGACGTCAGCGGCGCATCATACTTCAAATGCGGCACAGCGTGGTCGCCGATCACATTGACCATCGGTGTATTGGCGCGCCCTGCATTATGAATATTTGCCCCGGCATTGAGATAGCCCGCGCCGAGATGCAGCAGAGTCATAGCGGGACGGCCGCTCACACGTCCGAATCCATCGGCGGCCCCAGTCGCCACGCCTTCGAATAGGCAGAGGACAGATCGTATCCTCGGTTCCTTATCAAGCGCGGTGACGAGATGCATTTCCGAGGTGCCGGGATTGGCAAAGCAGGCGGTGACGCCATTGTTTGCGAGTGTCCCGACAAGAGCCTCTGCACCGGTCATTTGATCTGCGATTGTGTCGGTCATTTTGCCCTCTGCGCTACCGTTTGGGCGTTGTAGATTGAGCAAATCGATTTTGATAGGCGCAATTAAACAAAAACAGGATGACGATGCGCAAAGGGGGGCGCAGTCAATCATCCTGCTTCGGTCCGTAGACAAGCCACAAAGGGGATATGGCTGTCGCGGTGTGAGACACACGCAACACGTGCAACATGTCCCTTTCGGGTTATCACATCAAGTTATAAATCCAGAAATTGATGTATTTGTCGCGGTTTTTTGTGTCATATACAGAACACACTGCCCGTATAGGTTGTGGAATAAATCGCCTCCACATCATCATGACGTAGCGCTTGTGCCTTGTTCTGGTTGATGTAACCTTTTTCTGTGATCTCGCCGGCATCAGCCTGTGGTGGTGTCGTCAACAGGCGAATGCCTATGATGCGCGCGGATGCATTTGGATGAGTGTCATTATGCTTGGCCAGGCCATCCTCTATTTTGGCCCTGACAATGGGATGTGAGGCCAAATCTGTCAGCGGCGCTGATTCGCCGATCAGGCGCTGGCAGTAGGCTTCATTCAAGAAGCCAAGAAGACGGATGTCGTCGCGGTTCAGGCCGCAAACGATGACATCAGACAATACGCCATCGACGGCCTGGACGACATCAACCCGAAGCTTGCCTGCGCTCACCCAAGTCCCATTGGCAAGTTTGAATTCCTCGGCTGTGCGTCCATCGAAAGCGAGGCCTTTGTTTGGATTGTCCGGGTCGACGAAGCGCACAGCGTCTCCCAGCCTGTAATAGCCTTCTTCATCGAAGGCTTCTGTCGTTTTTGCTTCGTTGCGATAGTATCCCGGTGTGACGTTGACGCCTTTGACGCGCAGCTCTTGCTTCTCACCGTTTGGAACCAGTTTGAATGTATTGCCGGGCAGGGGGAGACCAATCAGGCCCATCGTGTCATTCGGCCAGTGCACATTGCTGGCCGTTGGTGCGGTTTCTGTTGCACCATAGCCTGCTGAGAGAGAGATGCGCTTCCCTGTCTCACGCACCGCGACAGTTTGGATTCGCTCATAAATGTCCTGGCCCATTGCGGCGCCGCCATAGGCCATTGAGATGACTTTTGAAAAGAAGGTTTTAGCGAGGACCTCATCGCGCTCAAACTCAGTTGCAAGCGCGGCCCAGGCTGCGGGAACTGTGGTGTGTTGGGTCACCGCGACTTCGCGCATATTGCGGATCATTTCTGGGAGGCGCGCAGGCGTCGGTGCGCCCCAGTCAATGTAAAGTGTCCCACCCCAATCGAGCAGATTGTGCAGGATCGCGTTCGCGCCGTAAGTGTGGCTCCAGGGCAGGAAGTTACACATGATTTGTACGTCGCCGCTGACCTCTGCCAAGCGTTTCTCATCCCAGACCGAGCGGATCATCTTTGCATTCGCCGCAATCATTTCGTGCGTGTTGATCACGGCTTTCGGTTCACCGGTTGAACCTGAGGTGAGCATATACTTGGCAACGGTTTGCGGGGTCAGGGCATCAAATGCCTGTGACACGGAGTTGCCACCCGCTGCGGCAAACTCATCCAGCGATTGGCTATGATAGCCTGTCGGCGCGTTACGGGAGTACAGTACCAGTCGATCGCCAACGGACATGCCATCAAGACCCCGCTGATACTCATGGCCATCCTCGACATAGATATATTTCGGTTCCACCAGCTCATCGACATAATTCAGTCGGGCGAAATCCTGACTGAGAAGGGCGTAAGCTGGGGTTACGGGAACAACCGGACAGGCGGCAAGCATAGCGGCATACATGATGACAGCATGGTCTATCGTGTTGCGCGAGAGGATCATGACGGGATGATCGGGGCCTGCGCCTGTGTTCAGAAAGCCTTGCGCGAGGGCCTGCACCCGCGACCATGCCTCGCCATAGGTCAGTTCTTCCCAACCCGGTCTTGAAGGCTCCACTGGGTCACGCTGCGCGATCCAGACACGATCCGGTGCCTGCTCAGCCCAGTGTTTCAAAGGGGCCAGCATGTGCTTCGGATAGTCTTTTAAAGGGTGACCATTTGAAAGGTAGACTGCATCACCACGCCGTTCGACGTTGAGCGTCTGCGGTAGGTATGGGACTTCCCGAAAAGGGATATGGGCGGTGTCGCTCATGATGTCTGACTCTCTTAATTTCTCTCTATAGAGCACAGCAAAATGCTTTTTGGAAAAGAAACTTATGCTCTTCGTGCAAGTGCGGATTTGAGGTCGCCCAGTCTTATCGCACCAAAGAGGAGGGCGGCGATCGCGTAAATGATGATCCCGATCAAGATAAAGGCGATCGTCTCAATCGCTTTTCCGTAGGGGATGATGGCTTCAAAACGGGCTTTCTGGTTCAGAATAAAGATCAGTGCCAAGCCCATAGAGATGCTGGCGAGTGTGACGGAGACCAAGCGGGAGACAAGGCGCTTTCCGGGCGCATACCAGCCACGGTGTCTCAGTCCAAAGAAGAGCAGGCCTGCATTCAGCCAAGCAGCGATACTGGTCGCAATGGCGAGCCCCGGAAAACCGGCTGCCCCGATGGACTTAAGCCAGAAGAATAAGCCAGCGCCGAGCGCGGTGTTAAGTGCGACTGTGATCAAAGCAAACCGCATCGGTGTTTTTGTATCCTCACGGGCGAAATATGCCGGTGCGAGGACCTTGATCAGAACGAAGGCCGGAACGCCCCAGCCATAATGCATGAGCGCTAAGCCAGCCTGTTGCGCATCTGTCAGCGTGAAAGCCCCGCGGACATAGAGGCCGTTGAGCAGAAAGACGGGTGCGATGATCAAAGCGACCGCTGCGGGAACCGTTAGGGCCATGGCCAGGCCGATCCCGTCATCCATTAATTGCCCGCCGGCTTTCTGATCTTCGCTTCGAGTAGCACGGGCCAGCCTTGGCAGAATGGCAACGCCAACAGCGACGCCTACCAAGCCGAGCGGGAGCTGGTACAGACGATCTGCGAAGAACAGCCATGATTTTGCGCCCTCTTCAAAACTCGCAAGGGCTTGCGAGACGAGAATATTTATTTGGGTGCCACTGGCGGCGATGGTTCCTGGAATTGCCAGCGCGATGACCTTTCTGACCGAGGGTGTCATTTTTGGCCAGCCGAGCGAGAGAGAGACCTTCTGGCGTGTCACGCCCCACCATAGAAGAATGACCTGGAGCAGGCCCGCTAGTGTGACAGCGACAGCCGCGAATTGCGAGGTTTGTATCGGGCCAGTGCCAAGCAGGGCTGCGCCAATCAGGAGGATATTTAAAAGGGTCGGCGCGCCTGCAGACAATGCAAACCGCCCGGCTGAATTCAACACACCAGACAACAAAGCCGCGATCGCCATGAAGGACAGATAGGGCATGGTGATTTGGGTTAGCAGGACAGCGAGCCGGAAGCTCTCACTCCCCGGTTCATACCCGCCGTGAATGATCCGCATGATCCAGGGCATGCCGACTTGCGCAAGGATGACAAGGCCTGCAGTGACGGCGAAGAGGAAGCGCATTGTCTGTTTTGCCACGTCTGCGGCAGCTTCCGGCCCTTCTGCCTCCAGAGTGCGTGCATAAGCTGGAACAAAGGCTTGCGCGAAAGCGCCTTCGGCGAAAATCCTGCGAAACAGGTTGGGGAACATAAGGGCTGTGACGAAAGCATCTCCAACCGGACCTGCGCCTATTTTGGCCGCGATCAGGATATCGCGCACAAAGCCAAGGATGCGGCTGCCGAGCGTTAGGCTGGACTGGACCAGCGTGTTTCGAACCAGGCTCATGCTCCCTCCCTCTGTCGCCCTGATCTGCTTTTAGCGCCGCCTAAAAACTATCCGCGGCTTCTGCGCGGCGTAGCTGACGAGCCGGCGTCGACGGTGCCTCAAGCTCCTCGCGCCCCAATGCGGTGAGGATTTGCTCACGAAGGGATGATTTTGCGGCGTCGTCAAAGTCTTCCGGCAGTTTGACGTAAAAGGCATCGAAGACCCGCTCCCCGTATGAGCCAACATGTGCGGACAGGATCGGGATCCCGGCATTCGCTAAAACGTCGCCAACCGCAGAGAGAAGGCCTGGCCGATCACGCCCTGAAATATCAATGACGGTATTATTGCTGGACAGCTCGTCCGAAATCGTGACGCGGGGTTGGACGAGGAAAGCCGCGGCTCTGGCATCTGGTCTTTCGGTTGGCGTCGCGATGGGTTCATCGCCGATTAGAGCGTTCTCTGCAGTTTGCTCCAGTCGCTTCAGCCTATTCGCATCATCTTGAGCGAAGGGTGCGCCGTTTTCGTCTTGCAAAAGGAAGACATCCACAATCTGTCCGGACGGCGCGGTAAAAATCTGAGCGGACATGATATTGGCGCCGAGGCTGCCGATGGCCTCGGCCAATCTCGCAAACAGGCCGCCACGGTCAGACCCAGAGACAAAGAGCTCGGTTCGGCGCGTATCTTTTGACGTTTTCACCCTGACCACGTGGTTCGGATTGCCTTCCAGCATTCGGGCATGGTCGATCAGGGTCTCGACATCGAAGCTTGTCCAATAAGGGGCATCCATCTCTTCGAGCGCATCCGGCAGGGTGCCCAATTCAGTTCGGACCATCTCCTTGTGCGTATCTGCCCGCGCATCCCGTTCGGCAGCGACGCTGCGCTCATCGGTCCGGCCTCCGCGAAGAGCGGCTTCGGTATTGTGGTAGAGGTCAGATAGGAGCTGATCTTTCCAACCGTTCCAGACGGTCGGCCCGACGGCACGAATATCTGCAACTGTCAGGATGTAGAGCAGGCGCAAATGCTCAAGGTCACCAACGATTGCGGTGAAATCGACGATGGTGCGCGGGTCGGAAATGTCTCGTTTTTGAGCGGTTTCGCTCATTTCGAGATGATTGCCCGTCAGCCATGCGACGAGTTCTGTTTCTTCTTCATCAAACCCGAGCCTCTGGCAGGCGGCACGTGAGGTTTTCATGCCCTCAATCTGCTGATCGCCGAGGCCCTTGCCCGTGTCATGCAACAGCATGGCAAGGTAAAGCGCGCGGCGATTTTCAAGTCTTGAGAAAAGGCGGTGAACCAGCTCAAAGCCCTCTTCGCCGCTCTCCATATTGGAGATGTACTCAACAGCGCGCAGTGTATGCTCATCGACGGTGTAATGGTGATACATGTTGAACTGTGTCTGCGCGACAATAGCCCCGAATTCCGGAACGAACCGGCCTAGAACACCGGCCTCGTTCATCCGGTTCAGGGTTAGGCCTGTATCGTAACTATCCAGCATGATCTTGAGGAACACAGTGACACAGTCAGGATCGCTCCTGCACTCAGGTGTGAGGCGTCTGATATTACGCGTGATGAGCGAGAGCGCATCGGGGTGAATGTCTAGGCGCTCCTGATCAGCCACTCTGAAGAGACGCAACATGTTGGCAGGTGTGTTCAAAAACGCGGTCTCATCCGCAACGCCGATACGACCATTATCGATATGGAAGACGCCACCTTTGAGAAGTTTCGGTGTTCCGCCGGGAAGAAAACGACGCCAGCCTTCAGGTGTTTTTTGCTGATCCGCTTCGAGTTTTGCCGCAAGAATGCGTGTCAGGCTGCCAACATCACGGGCCGCGATGAAGTAGCGTTTCATAAACCGCTCAACGCCGAGCTGCCCGCGCCTATCCTGATAACCGAGGCGCGCTGCGATTTCCGGCTGCAGATCAAAGCTCAGCCGCTCTTCAGCCCGTCCCGTAAGATAGTGAAGATGGCATCTGACGGTCCAGAGAAAACGAGCTGCGCGGACGAAGACATAGTATTCGTGATCGGTGAAAACGTTCGTTTTCATAACGTCTTCCAGAGTTGTTGTGCCTTCCGGATGCAGATGTTTTACGATCCAATAGAGCGTCTGCAAGTCACGCAGGCCGCCTTTGCCTTCTTTGACATTGGGTTCGACGACATACCGGGAATTGCCTTGTCGCGCATGGCGCTGATTGCGTTCCTCAAGCTTATCAGCGATGAATTGCGCGTCCTGGCCGCTCACAGCTTGTTTGTTAAAAAGAGCCGCGGTTTCATCAGCGAGCGTCCTGTCACCGAACAGGAAGCGGGCATCGAGAAGGCTGGTCTTGATCGTCACATCCTGCTTGGCCAGACGCACACATTCCTGCGGTGTCCGAAAGGCATGTCCGACTTTCAATCCGATATCCCAAAGCATGTAGAGCATGTACTCGATCACGCTCTCGGCGTGCGCGCTGGCCTTGTAAGGGCGAATGAAAAGGATATCCACGTCTGAACTTGGGGCGAGAACTGAGCGACCGTAGCCACCCGTTGCATAGACCGCTAACCGCTCGCCCTTTGTCGGGTTGCGGGCGCGGAAGACATGGGTGGTGGTGTAGTCATAAAGCGCGTGCAGGACCTTATCCATAACCGCGGAGAGTAAGCGCGCTGTGTCGAGACCATCTGCGCCTTGCTGCAGCCGTTCCTGTGCGATCATGCGCCCGCGAAACAGAGCGCTGTGAAGCTGGTCCAGCACCATTTTGCGGGCTTCTGTGTGCTCCCCGCCATGCATTTGAGCGGCGGTGGTCAGTTTAACCCGCAAGGCACGGCCATCGATGATGTCCTCAACACGCCATGGGCCGGGTTTCCGGCGCACAGGCGTTTGCTGATCTACAAGAACAGGGCCGGTTTCTGTCATTGCGACAGCATAGAGTTATTCCACTCTGTTTGACCAGTGGGGTGTTAGCAGGTGACTTGCGGCGCTGCCTGATCTGAGGCAGAGCACAGGCATGGCCGATACTGTTTTCAATACTGCTGATCTTGAAACCATGATGGTGGATATGGGCGCGCGTGCAAGAGCTGCGTCCAGCGTCCTTGCAAAAGCAGGCGCTGATGCGCGCACGCTGGGCATTCAGGCTATGGCTCGTGCGCTGGAGACAGCAGAACGTGATATTCTCAGCGCAAACGCAAAGGATTTAGAGGCAGGTCGGGCAAAAGGCCTGACGGACGCAATGATGGATCGCCTCGCGCTCGATCCAAAACGCTTGCAGGCGATTGCGGATGCGCTGTTAAAAGTCGCTGAACTCCCAGATCCGGTGGGTAGCGAGATTGCGCGTTGGAGCGTGCCGAGTGGGCTGGATATTGCGCGTGTGCGCACGCCGCTAGGTGTGATCGGGATTATCTATGAAGCCCGTCCAAATGTCACCGCTGATGCGGCAAGCCTCTGCATTCGTTCTGGTAATGCCGTTATTTTGCGCGCGGGCAGTGAGAGCCTGAACTCCTCTTTCGCGATTGCTGCGGCCTTACGCGCTGGCTTGGAAACAGCCGGTCTTCCCATCGACGCAGTTCAATTGGTACAAACAACTGACCGGGCTGCCGTTGGCCATATGCTGGCAGGCCTAGACGGGAGCATTGATATTATCGTACCGCGCGGCGGGCTGTCGCTTCTGAAGCGTGTACAGGAAGAGGCGCGTATCCCTGTCATCGGGCATCTTGAGGGGCTTTGCCATATCTATGTCGATGCTGGCGCAGACCTTCAGAAAGCCGTCGACATTATTGTCAACGCCAAGATGCGCCGCACAGGTATTTGCGGCGCGGCTGAAACTATTCTGATGGATCAGGCAATCGCTGACACAGCTTTGCCTGTGATTGCCTCTGCGCTTATGGCAGCTGGCTGCGAAGTACGCGGGGATGATCGTGCGCGCGACATTATTGAGGCGCTCGTCCCCACGACGGAAGCTGACTGGCACACCGAGTATCTGGACGCGATTATCGCGGTACGGACGGTTGATGGTCTGGACGGGGCGCTCAAGCATATCGAGACCTATGGCACAGGGCATACCGAAGCGATCATTACAGAGGACGAGACGGTCTCCGAGCAGTTCCTTGCCCAAGTGGATGCAGGCATCGTGATGGTAAATGCCTCAACCCAATTTGCAGATGGGGGAGAGTTCGGCATGGGCGCTGAAATTGGCATTGCAACAGGCCGTATTCATGCACGTGGTCCTGTCGGAGCTGAACAGTTGACCATCTTCAAATATGTCGTGCGCGGCACGGGCCAGACGAGACCCTGATATGCCACGCCTGCGGCCCGCCCAACACCTGCCGCCCCGCAGCACACGCGCGCGGATAGGACTGTTTGGCGGGAGTTTTAATCCACCACATAAAGGTCACCTGCACGTCGCCCAAACAGCGCTGAAACGTCTCGGTCTGGATGAGGTCTGGTGGATCGTGGCGCGCGGGAACCCGCTCAAAGAAAGCCCTGCTGATTTTGAGGCACGCACGGCTGCGGTTCAAATCCTGGTGCGTGGACAGGGCGGGATGAACGTCAGCGATGTCGAATTGCACGCCCATCTGACCTATACGATTGATACGGTTAGTCTGTTCAAGGCGCATAGTCCCGGTGCTCGTTTTGTCTGGATCATGGGCGCTGACAGCTTGCTTCATTTTCATCACTGGAAATCCTGGCAGACGCTGGCGCGGACACTTCCAATTGCTGTGATTGCGCGTCCTGGTGCCTTGCATGCACCAAGTACAAGTCCGTTCGCGAAGGTCTTTTCGGACGCGCGCATGGCTGAACATGCCGCGCCTGTCTTGGTTGACCAGGACGCACCCGCGTGGACCTATTTAACAGCACCGCTACATCCGGCGAGTTCAACCGCGATTAGGCGGGGGCGTACCGGATGACAGAGAAGCTGCATATCTTCACGACGGGTGGCACGATCGATAAAATCTATTTCGACGCGCTGTCAGAGTTTAAAGTCGGTGAACCGGCTATGGATGCGATCCTGCGCGAGGCGAATGTTGGTTTTGACTATGATCTGACGTCCCTCATGAAGAAAGACAGTCTCGATCTGACGGATGAGGATCGTGCAAACATTTTTGAAGCCGTGAAAACCTGCGACGCAGATCGAATTCTGATTACGCATGGCACGGATACAATGGCGCAGACGGCAGAGCGTTTGCTGGGTATCGATGACAAAACGATTGTCCTGACAGGGGCGATGCAGCCCGCCCGCTTGCGCTCAACCGATGCGATTTTCAATGTTGGATTTGCGCTCGCGGCAACCCAACTCGCACCAGCCGGTATTTATATCGCGATGAGCGGACAGGTGTTTGAAGCCGGGTCGGTGCGCAAGGACCGCACGGCTGGACAGTTCGTTTCTGATTAAGCACAGGGCTCGCCCCTTGGTTTCGATCTTTTACGTCATAAATCATTCCACAAGGAGTATTTTATGGCTGACACGCAAGATCCGGAACGTAACCGCTTTAGCGCGCGCCTTGGGCGCAGCGTAAAAGTCGGGACGAACCTATCTGGTGCGGGCCTGTCTTTTGCTGCCAACTCTTTGTTTGGTGGCGATAAGGGCGATGAGCGGATCGCCAAAGCGCTTGCCAGCGCTCTGGGCAAGTCCAAAGGTCCGCTCATGAAAGTCGCGCAGATGGTGTCGACCATTCCGGACTTTTTGCCGCCTGAGTACGCCAATGAACTCAGTAAGTTACAAGCGCAGGCACCTGCGATGGGTTGGCCGTTTGTGCGTCGGCGGATGCGCGCTGAGCTTGGGCCTGAGTGGCAGGACAAGTTCTCTGAGTTTGGTAAAGAGGCTGCGCATGCTGCGTCTCTCGGACAGGTTCACGCTGCAACCCTCCCGGATGGTCGGAAAGTCGCCTGCAAGCTTCAGTATCCGGACATGTCGAGCGCCGTTGAAAGCGATGTTGGCCAGCTGAAAACTATGCTTGGCCTCTTTAAGCGACTGGATGGCAGCATCGATCCGTCCGAGGCGGTTGACGAGATCGGTGATCGGCTGCGCGAAGAGCTCGATTATGAGCGCGAGGCCAAGCACATGGCGCTCTATGGTGAGATCCTGCATGGCGAGAATTATGTGCGCGTGCCTGAGCCGGTTGACGGCTATTGCACGGACCGTCTGTTGACCATGTCTTGGGTCGATGGGGATGGCCTGCTCGCCTATGAGGATGCCGATCAAGAGACCCGCAATACGATTGCGCGCAATCTGTTCTATGCATGGTGGAAGCCGTTCACCGGATATGCGGTGATCCATGGCGACCCGCATCTAGGGAACTATCAGGTCACCGATCAAGGCCATGGTCTGAACCTGCTCGACTTTGGATGCATTCGCATCTTCCCGCCGAACTTTGTTGGCGGCGTCGTAAACTTGTACAAGGCGCTGCGCGATAATGATTTCGACGCGACTTTTGCCGCTTTTGAAAAATGGGGCTTTGAAAACCTGAGCCCTGAACTGGTCGAAGTCCTGCAAATTTGGGCGAAATTTATTTTTGGTCCGATGCTGGATGACCGCGTCCGTACAATCGCCGATGGGATCAAGCCTGGTGATTATGGTCGCAATGAAGCGTTTGAGGTGCGTCGCCTTTTGAAAGAGCGCGGACCGGTAAAAATCCCGCGTGAGTTTGTTTTCATGGACCGCGCCGCGATTGGTCTGGGCGCCGCCTATTTACGTCTGGGTGCAGAGCTGAACTTCCACCGTCTGTTCGAGGATAGCCTCGAAGGATTTGACGAAGCAGCCGTCGGCGCAAACCAAGCCGATATGCTTGGCAGGGTCGGACTGACGGCCACCCATTAATATCCGCGTTTTAGAGCGCTAAATCGACAGCGTGATCTTGCCGAAATGTTGTTGGCTTGCCTGATGCATGAAGGCGGCGGCGATTTCATCCAGTGGGAAGTCTTTATCGAGGACAGGCTTGATGCCATTGGCTTCGATCGCGGCTATCATGTCTTCCTGATGCTTGGCAGACCCGACCGTGATGCCCGACATGGTCAGGTTTTTCGAGAAGAATGCGGCGGTTGGGACCTCACCGGACACGCCGGTTAGGACACCAATCAAAGAAATATGCCCTCCAACCCGGCACGCCTGTATCGACTGCGCCAGCGTGCCCGGGCCGCCAATTTCGACAACTTCGTCAACGCCGCGTCCGCCGGTGAGCTCAAAAGCTTTCTTGCCCCACTCAAGTGTCTCTTTGTAATTGATGACGTGATCCGCGCCGAGGGCTTTCAGACGCTCCAGCTTCGCATCTGAGGACGAGGTTGCAATCACACTTGCCCCCGCAGCTTTTGCGAATTGTAGAGCGAAAATAGAGACCCCGCCTGTGCCCTGGGTCAGAACCCAGTCACCGGGTTTAACTTTGTTCTCAACGAACATGCCGCGCCACGCCGTCAGTGCTGCGCAGGGCAGGGTGGCGGCTTCTGTGTAGGACTAGCCTACAGGCATGCGCGTAAACGCAGTCTCATACATGGCAACGTATTCTGCTGCGAAGCCGTCTGCGCCATCTCCTGGGACGCCGCCAAATCCTAGCATATCGATCTCGCCATTCTGCCAGTCGGGGAAGAAGAGACCCAGGACTTTGTCGCCAACTTTGAATTTTGTAACGCCCTCGCCAATCGCGACGACTTCGCCAGCGCCATCTGACATCGGGATACGCCCGTCATCCGTTGGGATGCCGCCCATCACGACGACGAAATCATGATAATTCAGGGATGAGGCGTGCACACGCACGAGCACCTGATGGGGTTTTAGTTCAGGCTGAGGGCGCTCTTCGATCACCAGATTTCCCGGTCCACCCGGCTTCTTGACGGCTGCGACTTTCATGACGGTTCTCCCTGTTTTCTGTCAGAGACGGTGGTGCCGCAAGGGGAAGTCAAGCGCATTGTGACCGAATGCAGATCGTAACAGAAACTCTATTTCCCAAAATGCGCTGACCTCTGTTATAAGGTCACGCATGACGGTTGGTGAAAGCAAAACAGCGATGAGAGCAGATGCCTTCGCATGGGCGCGGTCTGCCACGCTTGCAGCGATTATCGTTGCGGCGACACTCGTCGTTGCGAAGTTTTTTGCCTGGTTGTTCACCGGGTCAGCGGCTGTATTGGGCTCTCTGGCCGATAGCGGCCTTGACCTATTTGGAAGCTTGGTTGCAGCCGGAGCCGTACGCTATGCAGCAATGCCACCGGATGCGAATCATAAGTTTGGCCATCACAAAGCAGAGGCTTTGACGTCTCTAGGGCAGGTCGCGCTACTTGCGGCGTCGGCTACGCTCGTCGCATGGGAGAGCATACAACGTTTGTTCAAGCCTCAAGCCATTGAAAATCCAGGTTTGGCGATTGGTGTCTTGGCTATGTCATTAGCGATGACGACAGCGCTCGTTATGTATCAGACCTATGCCCTAAAACGGTCAGGGTCCCTTATTGTGAGAGGTGACCGTGCCCATTATCTTGGGGATGTGATCGCGAATGGCGGTGCTTTGGCCGCGGTTGTGATCGGCGTGTACTTCTCCTTCCCGCAGGCGGACGCTTTTGCCGGGATCATTGCGGCGCTCTTCCTCGGTGGGGCAGGGTGGCAGGTGGCGCGTCGTGCTATTCCGCAACTGATGGATGAAGAATTACCAGACAGCGATCAGGATATTATTAAGGCTCTGCTTTCTGAGGATGAGGATGTGCTGAGTTTCCATGCTCTGCGAACACGCCGTGCGGGCGGGCGCCGGTTCATTCAGGTCGATATTCAGATCGATCCTTCCCTCAGTTTCCGCGAAGCACACGACATTACAGATCGAATCGAACTTCGTATCGAGCGCGCTTTTCCGGATGCGGATGTTATTGTGCATCCTGATCCGGCCGGTGAAGCCCGCTTAGAGCGCCGCGTTATCCTGGCAGCAGAGTAAGAGCACCAGTCTTTTTTTATGAGAACCTTTTAAAAAAAGGGCTGCCTATGAGGCAGCCCATGATGTCAGTGTGGAGATATAAGTCTAGCGTTTGATTGTGAAACTGATGCCAGCGAAGTCTTCGATTTCGCTGGCGCCCATATTGCGCTCACGATATTCGACTTCACGGCGGATGTAACTGAAGGACAATTCTCCGCTGCCGCGTTGAACGGAGACACCGGCTTGCATGTCACCGACAGTGACCTTATCGCGCAAAGCCATATCATTCACTGACATGCCTATGTTGCCTGTCGTAGGATCTGGTTCCCAGACGAGGGCTTCACCATCCGCCCCCGCAAAGAGGTACCAGCTGCTCTGAGCGCTGCCTTCACCCCGTCGATCGAAGTTCTGACCGATTCTAAGCTCACCACCGACACGACGGGTCGAGAAGGCACCATCCTGGGTAATGCTAAAACGCGGGGCGATCCCAACATCGAGGCGACCGGCCGGAGCTGACAGAGCGATCTCACCATTGAAAGCCCGTTGGTCTCTTGGAATATCTGTGAGTTGCTCCTGAACACGCTCAGCCGCAATCGAGGTCAATGCATCACTGCTAACCGGCGCAGGGCCAAATGTGACGATCGATTCTGTCCTCGCGAAATTCTGTGTAGACGGTGTTGCAAGACGTTCTATGTGGCGGTCCCGATCCGTTTGTGTCCAGGTTGTATCCGCCGTTATGTTGAGTGTTGGGGCAGACGAAGATTTATCTGTCCTGGCAGTTGTCTGGATTTCAAGGGTTTGTGCGGACGGCATTGCTGCGGGTGTCGTTGATACAGAGACGCATCCCTGACACGCTAGCGTTAGTAAATATGTCGCCGTCACAGCAACCATTTGTCCCAAACCTTTCATCGGCAGCTCCTTGTCTGCCAATAATCTCGTCCCAGTGTGTTACCGTAACATAAACACGTTGCTAAGGCGAATCATCAATATTTTTGTATTTCTTAATGGGAAATCGGGGCATGAATCCGATGAAGCCCGTCATAATTACGCCTCAAGCGATAAATTTGCTATGAGATAGGGTTAATAACAGCGCTATAAATTTTCATTTTTCTGGTTTTCCGGCGTGCGTTTGAGAAAACCCTTATATTTTTGCCCTCATTTCAGGCACGTTTTGACCCTAGAAAGCTATCTTTTCAGGTTGAAATTGACGTCCTGAGTGATTTCATGGCCGCCTGTCGTGAAATAAGGCGAACTCTGCTCCTTTACCGTTCTGTCATAAAACCGGTTGACAGCATGCCGCACATCTAGTCATACAGTAAAGGCAAGTTTCTGGGAGGAAACGCTGCAATGACTTGACAGGGCGCTGCAAATGAGTGGCGCCCTTTTCTTTTGCCAAAATTTTAGAGCATTCGCGCGGCGAGCGCCTCGACGTCGCGACGGGACTCCGTGTTTAAAGCTGACAATAAAGTCCGCGCCCGGTTCTGCATGGTACGATCAAGTGCAATGGATGTGTCTATAGCGACGGCCGCTTGCAGCGAGGCTTCGAT
>JBCBCO010000090.1:0-8686 GCA_038630445.1 Pseudomonadota bacterium
CACCTTGGAAGGCGATACCGTTCAATTCGTCTGTGTTGGTCAGGCGAGCACCGGCATATTCGACGATGACATAGCGCAGCTCACCTGAGTCATCATTCGCATCGGCACCACCGAAGAGCCCGGATGAGCCTTCGCCCTGCTTCTCACAGCCAGCTGTCCCGCCCGTCGCAGTTCCGTCCTGACACGCGTTGATGGGGGCGAACCCGTTGATGACCAGACCGCCCCATTGTGCATCTGTGTCAGCATCAATAATAGAAGAGCCCGTCTCTTCATCGTTGATCGCTGCACGCGCCGTGAAACGTATCGGTGCGGCTTCAGTCCCGATCGCTTCGATTTTGGATCCACGCGAAATCACGAGGTAATCGTCTGTGGATGTAGATGTCCCGGCTTCAGACGCACCGAAGAAACGAACGCCTTCCGCCACGGACAAAGTGACTGCTGTCCCTGCACCAGCGCCCGTATCCTGACCGATGAAGACCGGCCCATCAAGCGCGATTGTCGTATTAGCCGGAATAGAGATATCAGCCGTAATCGTCCCCGTCATCGCGCAGACATCGACGTCAGAAAATCCGTCGGCGGCCACAGCCGCATACGTTGTCTCAGTCGTACCCGTCGGACAGCCAGCCGTTGGGACAAGATCAATCGTCGATGTTGTCGGTGGGGGTGGCGGCGGAGGCGGCGGAGGCGATACCGGCGTCGTCGGGGTACCCGGCGATGAAATGCTTGTGTCAGAACATGCCGCAAGTGCCAGCACGGCCGTTCCCGCTAATACCGCTAGTCTCAAAGTCTTGGTCGTCTTCATGCCGGTCAGCCTCTCGGAGTAAGATCACCTATTTGTCTATCCGAACAGAAAAGAATCACTTTCGCGAAACCGCCCTGCTCTTGGGCGGCGCGTAGCAGCGACATGCGACCCTTTTTGAACACTTTTGCGAAGCAAATGTGACAGAAACAGCTACCGGAATCGCCAATAAATGCAGGCATATTGACGGTTTTTAGTCCCTATACGGAGTATGGGGTTTCAGAACAGTTCAGTCTTTTCAATCACTCTAGAAACGTGCGGTCGGCAGAAAGCAAACTGTCTGTTGAAACCTCAAAAAGCATACCGTCGCGGGAGAAGAAAAACGTCTCTGCGTTCCATGAAAGCCCGGCCCCGAACTCAATCGCTCTAGTATTGATGAACGGCCCCAGATTCTCTGGCACGGTCCAGTCACCACCCTCCGACCGTTGCGAAATCCAGAGATCCACATTTCCTGCTTTCGGCTCCCGATGAGAATAGAAAATCAGCCAGCGTCCCTGAGGGTCCATCGCGATGTGATCGTCAGTCAGAAAGTGGTTGATCCCCTCCGGCATCCTCTCTCTCGTCCAGACACCCTCATCACTCAGGCGAGCCTGCATCAAATCATATCCTCCGCCGCCTGCTCGCGAATGGTTCGTCACGAAGACAACAAGCCCGTCTTCGGTCGTTGCGGTATCGGTTTCATTTGCGCCGGTATTGATCTCAGGCATTGGCAGGGGTTCGGCCGTCCCAAATTGCCCGTCGCCCAGATAATCGGCCCGCCAGATATTCAGGTCATTATTGCCCTCCCGACTCGGGAAAGCTGCATTGGTCGAGAAATAGAACGTCCCGTCAAAACGACTGAAGTGCGGACCTGTAATCATGCCGCGATGCGGTAAATCCACGAGTGTCGGATCGCTCCAGCCCCCTCGCTCGCGTTTAACGGAATAGAGAAGCGTTTGATCACCGTCTTCCTGCACATAGAAGCGAATGCCATCGGGTGCTTCTGTCATGGAATAGGCGCGCGTAAATGGCGTTGGCTCAGGAGCATTAGGGAGCACCCTCACCGGTTCTGTTTGCACAGACCGTTCGCACGCCATCAGATTAAGCGATGCGAAAAGCACAGAGCCATAGATCAGCCATTTCATGAGGGTTCTCCTGTGCATCTCTCCAAACGCGATGCTCTTAGCCGTGGCGCAAACAAAACGCAGGTGAAGCTTTTGTGAAATACATGCGCTTCAGTCTTCCGTTTGGCGCTTGCCGCCTGACACGGAGCGCATTAACCAAAACACAGCATCAACAGCCACTCAAAGGTTCCTTATGCGATCCACTTTTCGCGCGCTTTGTCTATCGGCGGTTTTGACCGCCACTCTGCCTGTCCTGTCTCTGCCCCTGTCAGCACAGAGCCAGTCAGAGGTGACCGACAGTCTCTCCGCCATCATCGCTGATTATGACACATTCGCACGTGAAGGCAGCCCAGATGCGCTTGCGCGCCACGAGGATCGCAAGCCCGACCGCTGGTCGACGGTGACGCCGAACTATATCGCAGAGCGCGCGGAAACAGCGTCTGACCTTCTCGCCCGCATTGATGCGCTCCCCGAAGACGATCTCGGCACAGGTCCTGAAATCGCCATTCTGCGCCACCTGCTCAGTAGCAATATCGACGCCTACCGCTTCGATACAGCCCGTATTCCGATTGTCGGCGATTGGGGCTTCTTCGCGACACCGCACTTTACTGCTGGACGCACGCGTCTGCTAACCCGCGAAGACGCTGAAGCTTGGACGGCGCGCCTGCGCGATGTGCCGCGTTTCTTTGAAGAGAACATCACCAACATGCGCCGCGGCATCGCAACCGATTGGACCGCGCATTCCGACCCGCTGAACACAGCCATGGACCAAATCCGTGAGCAGCTTGTGACAGATGCGGAAGACAGCACGCTCTTTATGCCCTTCCAATCGCTTAGCGCAGGATCGCTTTCAGTGTCCGAAATCGAGACGCTGAAAGCCGATGGAAAAGCTGCCGTGATGGAGGCTGTGGCTGCTTACAAAAAGACGCTGGCTTTCCTCGAAACAGAATACGTCCCCGCCGCACGCCCCGGACCGGGCCTCGCCACGCTGGAAGGCGGACAAGCCGCCTATGCCGCTGCTGTGATGTATCATACGGCTGGCTCGGGCCTAACGCCTGAAGATGTGCACGAGCTTGGCCTTAGGGAAGTCGCCCGCATCCGCGCGGAGATGGAAACCATTATAGAAGAGGTCGAATTCGACGGCAGCTTTGCAGACTTCACCGATTTCCTGCGCACAGATCCGCAATTTTACGCACAAACGCCGGAAGAGCTGATCGCCGAAGCCTCTGAGATGAGCAAACGCCTGGATGGCTTAATGCCGTCTTGGTTTGCACGTCTGCCGCGTCTCCCCTATGCCGTACAGGCAGTCCCACCTGCCATCGCGCCGGGTTATACGACAGGGCGTTACTCCAGCGGCGATCTGGATGAAGGCCGCGCCGGGACATACTGGGTCAACACCTATCGCCTAAACCAACGCCCGCTCTACGAGCTGCCGGCTCTGTCCGCACATGAAGCAGTCCCAGGCCACCACCACCAGATCGCCATCGCACAAGAACTGGAAAACGTCCCGGAATTCCGTCGCACCTATTATGCAACCGCGTTTGGTGAAGGTTGGGGCCTCTACGCAGAGAAGCTCGCTGGCGAAGGTGGTTTCTATCGCACGCCTTATGAACGTTTCGGGCAACTCTCTTATGAGATGTGGCGTGCGTGTCGTCTGGTGGCAGATACCGGACTGCACTGGTACGGATGGTCACGCGAAGAGGCGGAGACCTGTTTCAAAGAGAACACAGCCCTAGCCCCGCTCAATATTCAAACCGAAGTCACCCGCTATATCGGCTGGCCGGGACAAGCCACGGCTTACAAAGTCGGCGAGCTGAAAATCCTAGAGCTGCGCGCCTATGCCAAAGAACAGCTCGGTGAAGCGTTCGACATCCGCACCTTCCATGATCATCTTCTCGGCGCAGGCGCGATGCCGCTTGACGCGATGGAAACGCGGATCAAGGATTGGGTTGAAGATCAAAAGGCGGAGGCGTCCTAGACTGGGACTCGCCTAATAGGAGAAACTGGCACGCGCCTTGCGTTAGATAAGGCGAGTGGACATTCCATCTCTCCAAAGCAAGTTTTTCCTTAGCCCGGCCCAGTGCCGGGCTTCTTTTTTATTGAACTGTGCCGCGCTTGAGCATTTCCATAATGCTAGAAAAGTCTTTGCCGCCCAGACCCATTTCGGAAAGCGCCGCGTACAATGCCTCGGCCTGCCCGCCCAAAGGCGTCACACCCCCGCTGGACATAGCTGCTTCTTTGGCCAGACGCAGGTCCTTCAACATCATATCCGTGGCAAATCCACCCTCAAAATTACGATCTGCTGGCGAGCTCGGACCAATCCCTTCAACCGGACAATAACTCGTCATCGACCAGCTCTGACCTGAAGACTGGCTGGAAATATCATAGAATTTCTGCGCATCCAGACCGAGCCGATCTGCCAGAGCAAATGCTTCGCAGGTCCCGATCATGGACACTGCCAAGAGCATATTGTTGCAAATCTTCGCCGCCTGGCCTGCGCCACTTGTACCAGCGTGGATCGTCACGCGGCTCATCGGCTCTAGCACCGCCTCGACATCGCTGAAGTCCGCTTCATCGCATCCGACCATAAAGGCGAGTGTCCCGGCATCAGCCGCCGCGGTTCCACCGGATACAGGCGCATCGGCGGCGCGAAAGCCCTTCCCTGCCTCATTCGCCATCGCCGCGACCGCGCGCGCACTCTCGACATCAATTGTTGAGCAATCGACCAGCAGCGCGCCGTCTTTAGCGTTCGGCAGAATATCAATCTCATAGACCCCGCGCACGTGCTTGCCCGCAGGCAGCATTGTTATGATCGCGTCCGCTCCGTGAACCGCTTCCGCCGCAGACCCGCAAGCTGTGCACCCCGCCTCGGTCGCGAGCACCAACGCCTCAGCTGACAGATCATAAGCGCGAACCGTACGGCCAGCCTTCGCCTGATTGGCCGCCATGCCGGACCCCATGTTTCCTAGACCAATAAATGCGAGTGTTTGCATATGGGCTTCCTCCATCAAAGGGCTACGCTTTGCGCGCCTCTACTCCTCAGCGGCAAGCATGGCATCAATTTCTTCCAGTGTCTCGCCAAAATCTGCGGCCATTTCTTCGCGGGTTGCGAGATATTCGCCATGCTCATTGCCGGCCCAATAACGGGTAACAGAAGAAATCGGCTCACCATAGTCAGGACCGAACTCTTCGACCGTAATCGCGCCATTCTTACCAACGCTGACTCGAGGCTGTGGCCCCATACGTGGTTCGAGCTTGAAAAGCTCCCGGAAATTATCCTTGTCATTGGGATAATTGAGAACACTGTAAGCCGTCGACACATGCTCAAATCCAGCCGATTGAGCGATCAGAAATGCCGGTGCCTGATCCCAATTCTCACTGTCATGAATGACTTGCAGGAATATGTCTATTGCGACCGGGTCCTGGCCAATCCGCCACGCGACGTCGTACTCCGCATAGGCCTGAGAGAAAGTCGAAAGATCGATCTGTTCAACGCCTGAGAGAGCGGCTTCAATATCCGGTTTGAATGTGAGATCAGGCCCGCGCGCCGCATTTCCTCGCGCATCCGACGCCATCCTGATCGTGCAGTCCTTGTTCATGCACTCGATCAAGGGATAGACGCCGCGAAACGGCTCCCCGCGTACAAGGGTCACATCAGAAGCGCCCGGTCCATCGACGAGGCCCTCTTCCAACGCGAGTTCCGCGCTTTGCTCGGTATCACTGGAGTCTGCCACACTGGTAGATGTTTCAGGTGCTATAACCTCCTGCGAGCAGGCTACGAGCAACACGAATGCAGCGTGAGGAATGAGATTAAGGCGCATATTTTTCTCTCCAGAGATCATTTAGGTAATGTCACCGAACGCGAGATTCCGAGTGTGTGCTTCATGATTATTCAGTATTAGACGATGCTTGCATACGCATATTTCTTAGTTTTTCGAGCATAAGAGGGCGGTCATATCCACGATACCAATCAAAGATGCCATCGCGGCGCTCTTCAATGGGTCCATGCGGCAGCTGAGCAACAAACATACCCTTATCATCAGTCGCAAATATGAAAGGTAACCAGTTGTCAAAATACGATGATGCGTTCATCTGTTCTAGCACGTCCCATCCTTGTGGGGCGTACTCAGCGTCTATGTGAACAAGGACGAAGTTCGCTGCGAAGTAATTGTTAAGCTCTTCAGCCTGTTTGATTGCGGTGGCTTCGTCACGGCGTTCAAAAAGAGTCTCCGTGTCAGAACGCGGTGAGCCCGGCTCACCAAACGTATAGGTGAATTTACCAGCTTGTCCCTTTATGTACTTTTCAAAGACGTGGCACCAGATGCACCACTCCGCTCCAAAGGAAACAAGAAGCGTTTTATTCTGACGCCTTGCTTCAACTAAAGCATCTTCAAAAAGACGAAGTTGATCACTGCACTCATCGTATAGTTCCTGTTCCCCACCTCGGCACTGCGCATCCAAAGATATCGGGAATGACGTTATTTCAGAGACTTTAGGCTGCTTCGAGATCGTTTCATTGTCAAAAGAACTGCCGTCGCAGCCAGCAGCTAAAGCAGCTACAAAAAACACAGCAAGAAACGCGAATTGACGTGAAAGCAATTTAAGCACTTATCGCCCCCTAATCATCCCGGAACCTGTTCGTAATCGGATAGCGCCGGTCGCGACCGAAATTCTTGCCGCCGACTTTGACGCCCGGCGGCGCTTGGCGGCGCTTATACTCAGCGATGTAGAGCAAGTGCTCAATACGGCGGACTGTAGCCTCGTCATGCCCTTTGGTGAGCAATTCATCAACATCGGCTTCTTGATCGACCAGCCCGCGCAGGATGTCATCAAGCACCTCATAAGGCGGCAAGCTGTCATCATCGCGCTGATCTTCGCGCAGCTCCGCGCTCGGTGGCTTAGTAATGATACGCTCCGGGATCACCTCTCCGCTCGGCCCAAGCGCGCCTTTCGGCACGATCGTGTTCCGCCAGCGCGCCAGCTCAAACACTTCTGTCTTATAGAAGTCCTTCAGCGTATTATACCCACCGCACATATCACCATAGAGCGTGGCATAGCCGACCGCCATCTCGCTCTTGTTCCCGGTTGTCACAACCATGTGCCCGAACTTATTTGACAAAGCCATCAGCGTCACAGCACGCAGGCGTGACTGGATATTTTCTTCAGTGGTATCAGCGTCGCGCCCTGCGAATTGCACGCTCAACATTTCATCAAGCGCGCCAACCCCCGGCGCGATATTGATCGTGTCATATTTCGCGCCCAGCGCTCGGGTACAGGCCATGGCATCTTCAAGGCTGTCAGAACTCGTATATTTGCTCGGCAACATAACGCACCAAACCCGCTCCGGCCCCAGCGCGTCCACCGCAATCGCGGCGGTCAGCGCGCTATCAATTCCGCCGGACATACCGAGCACCACGCCCGGGAAGCGGTTCTTGTTCACATAATCACCCAGCGCCAGAACCGCTGCGCGATACTCCGCTTCAAGATCGACAGTTAGCGTTGCAGGGGGTTCCTCAGCCACAAAGCAGTGCGCATCACCGTCATAGGTGACGAGCGTCGTCCCGCTCACAAAATCGCCGAGCAGCTGATGCTCTGTCCCGTCATGATCGACGGCATAAGATGCGCCATCAAAGACCAACTCGTCCTGCCCACCGACCTGATTGACGAAGAGGTATGGAATGCCCGTCTTCGCCCACATACTGAATGTCGTGTGCCGCTCAGTTTGGATCGTGCGCCGCCAGGGCGAGGCATTAGGCGCGATCAGCATTTCTGCGCCTGCGCGATGCAAGGCCGACGGCACCCGATCAAACCAGATATCTTCGCAGATCGCGATACCAACTTTCACGCCATTAAAATCATGCGTGATATGCGGTTCAGTCCCGGCATCGAAAATTCGTTTCTCATCAAACACGCCATAGTTCGGCAACTCTCGTTTGTCATAGCGCGCTTCGATTTTCCCGTCGCGAAGCAATACAGCAGAATTGTAAAGCTTGCTGTCTTCACTCCATGGGCTGCCGATCAGGATCGCCGGTGCGTCTTGCGTCTCCGATGCAAGCGCAGATATCGCGGTCATCGAGTTCTCAACGGCACTGGGTTTCAGCACCAGGTCTTCCGCCGGATAGCCGAGGATGAAAAGCTCTGAGAGAACAACGAGATCAGTGCCCTTCGCCTTAGCTTCAGCATGGGCTTCGCGTGCGAGCTGCAAATTGCCTTGAATGTCACCGACGACAGGATTGAGTTGCGCGACGAGGATTTTTAGCGAGCGTGTCATGAGGGCGAGTTAGGGTTTTTCAACGCATCTGACAATCGCGGACGCAGCGGCCTTTTCACCCCTTAGCGTTTACGCCGCGCTTTATCAGCATACGGGTTTGCACCCTGTCGGATAATCAAGCGGATCGGGACACCCGCCAGATCGAACGCCTCACGTAATCCATTGACCAGATATCGCTTATACGTCTCCGGCATTTGCTTGCCGCGTGACGCCATCAGAACGAAAGTCGGTGGCCGTGCTTTGATCTGGGCCATATAGCGCGGTTTGATCCGCTTGCCCTGCACGCTCGGTGGTGGATTTCGCTCAATCATATAGCGTAGCCAGCGGTTCAAATCGCCTGTCTTCACGCGCGCACACCAATCATCATAGGTCTTTGCGACAGCAGGCATCAGGCGTTCCATGCGTTTGCCCGTGAGACCAGATAACGTCACCAAAGGCGCACCTTTGGCTTGCGGCAAATGCTCTTTCAGGCGCCGCTCCAGCTCTTTCATCACCAATCACGGCATGGCGATG
>JBCBCO010000091.1:0-2179 GCA_038630445.1 Pseudomonadota bacterium
GCCGTCCGATCTGCTGCAATCCGCTGCACCTGTACGCCTCGACGCTTTCTCAGAACACGACAGACATGCACATGCGCCCTAAGCTGGAATACATCAAACAGCACGACAAGCCATATGGTGACCACACATCTATGTGGGCCACCTTTCTCATCCGGCGGCTGATACTCGCGAAAGTCCCAGTCAAGTCGTTGGCTGACATAACTGGTCTAACTCTGGCCACAATTTATCGCATCAAAAACAACGAAACTACTGTTGGCATGTGGCCAGAATCAGATACCGACAACGATTTTGTGTCTAAGTTTTGGGAGTATCGAAAGCGGAGCCCGCACCGCTTTGGCGGCGCGCCGCGCGGAGGTCAGGCGAAGTCTGCCCCATCCAGCGCCGCGCGCCTCTTGGCCACGAAGTAGGGGTGCTGGGATAGGGCGTCGGTTATTGAAGTCGCCTTCCGCGACGCATCCACTCAATCCTCCAGTGCAAGTCCCTTGGCAGACAAACTTGTCCGATACCTCCAACAATATAATGCCATCGATTGGTAGTTGCATTGCGCACTAATTTCACGTCGCATACGGCGTTTGTCAAAAACCTTTCATTGCCGCAGAATTTCCAATCATCTGCGTCGTGCCAAAGGCTTCTGCGAATTAAAGAAGGAAGGGACATGCTATAAATCACCCACAAGCCTCATGCCAACGTCTCCGGTGTTTTGGTGGTTGAGTATGGCGGGGATGATGGGCATGGGTTAGGTGCGGCCCCGGATCTTTTGCTCCTCAACTAGATGGTGCAGCGCACAGCAAATCATGCGCTTGAACCATCGGCGACCTTCCGAGTTTGTTTGCTCATCGAACTCCGGGTCATCTTCCCAGAAGATAGGAAAGCTTTGGACGCCAACTGTGATGCTTATCATGCCAAAAGGACCGCGCTCTTTGACGTATTGGCCATAAATTTCCTCATAAGCATCCAGCTCTTTCCTCCGCGCTTCTGGATCGAACATTTCATTTCACCGCTCATCCCGCCTCCTACTCCTGCATCTCAGCGCGCAGGGTGTCTGTTATGTTTTGAACTTCGCGAATTAATTGGTCGGCAAGTTCTTCCCTGCCACTGGCGCGGCCACAGCGATACATCTGGGCCAGCAACGGCTGCTGCTCGTCAGGCATCGAGGCGACGAGGTCGGCCAGTCTCGGCGGTATGTCGGAGAGGTCAGGCATGGGGGTCGGCCTTATATTCCTCCATCGAGGCGAACGTTTCTATTTCGCGCTCAAGCCAATCAGCCGCATCCTTGTCACCTTGAGCTATGCGCTTACGTTCATCTTCGGTCAGTTCTGAGAGGCGCTTAAGCCAAACTTTGTTTCGCGCCGAAACACAACCAGCGTAGTGGACGTAAACGCCCTCACTGTCTAGCCAGCCCGACCACATGCCAGTTGACGAAAGCTCCACAACTGCACACTCTTGCCCTTTAGCGATTGAAAGCCCGCCGCCCCTTTTCCACCCAAGGGCTTGCAGGCGCTCCTTAGCTGATATGATTTGAGCCGTTGCGTCCCAAGGCTGCGGCATGTCTTGAGCTTGCTGCGCTCTCTTTGCCTCAATAACGCCCCAAATTACCTCGGCTTGGTCTTTCGTGAGCGCAGCGTGAGAGCCATCCTTGTGCGTTAGGTGTCCATGATAGTCATCACCCATCCTCATCCCTTTCGGCGCGCGTCGACAACTCTTTACCAAGATCGACCAAGCCTGCAGTGATGCGATCAAGGTGTCGTAAATATAGAGCAACCTCAGGCACAAAGCTTACGCCCTCAAATCCCTTGCGCGTTTGTGAAATTACCTCGACCGCGTCCACTATTCGATCATCCATTTTTCGCTCTTCCTTTCCGCGGCGGCACGCCTCGGCGCATGCGCTTTATGCAGCGGTCCTTGTGACGCTTCGTGACGGCCCTAGCGATTTCGACAGCATCGGCTTTGTTGCGCTCAACGGAGTCCTGAAGCGCCTCTTCGGCCTTGCTTAGCCACCTTCGCCATTCGGCGGTGCCCAGTTCGTTCTTGGTCATGGAGTCCATAAAACACTTATGGCGCAGGCCCTCAACCGTGTCAACCTCACTGGGGTTGACAATACTCGATTGCGGTAGCATGTATTGAGCAGAAAAAGGACCACGGTATGAGTAACGAGTTTTTCGATAACGGCGGGCTGTTG
>JBCBCO010000091.1:2189-8672 GCA_038630445.1 Pseudomonadota bacterium
CCCCTGCCCGGCCTTGCCGTTCTCGGCATTATCCTTGTCGTGATCTGGTGGTGGCAAAGGAGGAAGTGAAAGTGCCCGACAAGTTCCGAAAAAAGCCGGTGGTGATTAAGGCCGTGCAATTCACAGAACAGACCAGAGATGAAATTATTGCATGGACAGGTTGTCGTCACACGGCGATTGACGACGAAGGCGCTGACTACGAGACGGCCAATCTGTTCATCAGAACCCTTGAGGGTGACATGATGGCAAAACCGGGCGACTGGATCATCAAGGGCGTCCAGGGCGAGTTCTACCCGTGCAAGGACGCAATCTTTCGCGAGACATACGAACCGGCAATGTAACACCCCACCCGCTCAGGGCCTGGGATTTAAGAGGAGAAGCGAGATGGCAACTGCAGCGGAATACGGAGTAGAATTGGGCCGAACATATAGCTCTCGCAAAGGCTCGCGGTCGCCCAATCGTTATGTCATGTGGATTAGTTCGGACGGGCTTCTCGTGCAGTATGACGGCCCTGCTGTGCCGCTCCGCTCACGTTACCCAGAAGTTAGCGCTGATACTTTTGCAAAGTGGGCTGGCATGAGCGAACAGCAGGACGCTACGCGATGACCCACCCGCTCAGGGCTTGGGATTTGAGAGGGGAAGTGAGATGCGGCGAGCCAGTTTCTTTGATCGGCATCCAGTGCTTTCGATTGCCGCGATTTTGGCTTTTATGGTGGTGACAACTTCAATGGCTTTGGCCGTTATTTTCAAAGCGGTCACCTGCGCAGTCGAATCTTGCGAGGTAGGGCGTTCTGCCAATAAATCGGACCAGGACACATGACCCACCCCCTTCCACCTGCCCTCTCCGCCGCCCTAGACGCACTATGCGTCCCTGCCCCGCGCCCGCCAAAGCCTGAGCCTCAGCCGGTAGAGCCGTATATGGCGTGGAGGCCAACTGAGGGCGATATGGAGCCGCCGTTTTAAGGAGTGCTGGAAAATGCCATTTGAGACACAAACGCTTGTTGAAAGCCGGGTTTTTTGTTTGGCGCTCAACAGTATATATGAGAGCGCTGAACAGGGCAGTATTGTCGCGGCGGCGACAAGCGAAGAGGCCCTGCGTACTTTTTATGAAGGTGAACTTTTGAAAAGCGCTGAAATGGATGGTCGATACCGCCTGTCTTTTGCTGAAGGGCCCCTTCGATGCTGCAATCCGCTGGACAATTGGCATCATCGCGACGCCAACTATCCAGGCTGGAATCAAGGCTGGTTTGACGTGTGGGTTCAAGACCCATACAGCGCTCCTGAAGGGTGTCATTTTGTAGATTTTTAATTGATTAAAAAAAGCCCCGCCGGACCAAACCAGCGGGGCAAGTTCAACAGGGAGGTTTGCCGGGATCGGCCCGGCGCCGACAGCCCGAAGGCTATTCCTAGAACATCTGCAATTCTTCGAGCGGGACGATTAGCACTTCGATCATCTGACCGTCATTGACCTGAGCATCATCGGGATATGCGACGAAGCCCTCTGGCACATAGACTCGCAGCCGCTCAGGGCCGCCGCCCGTTATGATGTTGGCGCGAACTGAAAGCCCCTCCACGTCCAAATCCGTGTCCCCGTTCCGGCTCGTCATGGCGTCACTGTTCCAATAGGTCAGCAGCGCAGTCCCGTCGCCCTGCCATTGCAGGTGCAGCTCGTCGCCGCCCGCCTGAGCGCTCTGCGGATGCTCCTGAGCCGCCGCAACCCCCGCCATAGACAGAAACACCGCGATCAGCGCGAGAATGCGCCACAGGGCTTGGCCGTACCATTCAGGGGGTTGTGTCATTGCCGCCTCTCCTCACTCAGGGATCAGATGCACCCAATCGGGGCAGGCCAGCGAAAACGCCGCGTAGACCCGCGAGATATCGTCAATGGTCTGCTGCGTGTCGTTGACCGATCGTGTGGGCAATTCCTGGCCAAGCTGTCGGCACACCTCGTCAGTCGTCGCGGAACCCTCGACCCTCCATGTCTCGCACCCGGTCAGGAAGCTCACGCTCAACGCGATTGCGAATATCCGCAGCATTTTCATAGTCCTTGAGTTGTTGCCGGTTCTTCCCGTTCTTGCGCCCAGAGAGCCACGCGAGGGCCACGGTGACGACTGCGCCCGCAGCGACGGCCAGATAGCCCCACAGGCCGGTCAGGAGGCCGAGGGCGGCGTCAAGCATTGGTGCGCTCCCGCGTGAAATACCCGACCAGGAACGTTACCCCGGTGATCAGCGCGGCCTCGATGAACATCTCGAGCTCGGACACGTCGACCGATGCCATGGCGGGCAATGCGCCGATGGCGATATCGGCGGCGATTGAGGATCCAAGCGCAGCGAAGGTCATCCACGTGACCTTGCGCGTTGGCGCGGCCGAGGGCTGATTGACCAGGTTGT
The DNA here is from genome assembly GCA_038630445.1 of Pseudomonadota bacterium. Lineage (GTDB taxonomy): Bacteria > Pseudomonadota > Alphaproteobacteria > Caulobacterales > Hyphomonadaceae > Henriciella. Next base: position 4,581 of record JBCBCO010000091.1, read on the forward strand.
TCATGATTTCCTCCGAAGGATAGACAGCAGAAAGGCCAGAAGCCCGGTTTTCCGGGCCGCTGGTGGCTTTGATGAGGTTGGCGCGGGGGTCGGGTCCGGTTTGGGCGCCTCGGCGTCCCTGGCCACGGTTTGAGGCCGGTAGCCTGCAACGGTCAGGGCCTTGTCGAACGCCCGCGCATAGGCGGCGTATTCCTTGGCCGCGAATAGGCCGTTGATGATCCGTCGCGCTTGGTAATAGCTGCCGGGCAAATAGTCCGACGCCTTCTTGCCGGTATAGAGCCCATGCTCAATGCCCGCGATCAGCGCCTTGACCGCGATATTCAATTCCAGCGCGCGCTCCGGGTTGCTCACTAGGTCCACGCCAATGCGGTCACCGAACTTGCGGAAGTTCGATTTTCCGGTGAGCTGCACCAAGCCATGCCCACGATACCGGAACCCGTCACCGCTTGAGGGCGGGCCGTTGCCTAGTCTGTTGGCATAGACCACGCTGGCCAGAAGCTTCGGGTTGCCCGCAAGTTGGCTGAGTGTGTAACCCTTGTATCGGCTGGCCTTGAACACCTCGGGAATGCGCCTGGCCGAGTAGTTCATGTTTTCTTTGATAGGCCGCAGTCGTCCGCCGGTCTCGCCGTAAGCTGTTGCTAAAGCATAGGCCAAGTGGCTGAGCGGCAGGTGTGACCCTGCGTCTAGGATGGCCTCGACGGTCTCAACTTGGCCCTGTGACAGTGACGTGCCGAAAACGCCACTATCCCGCTTGCGCAGGGCGGCGTAGAACGCTTGCCTGTTCATGATTTAACCTACTCTCTTCGCTCATCAATGCGCTCAAGCAGCGCTTCAATTCTTTGCAAAGCAGCGCCCATAGCGGCCAGTCGCTCATCCATGCGGGCCGCATCATTCTCCATACGCCTGATGAGAGAACGGTCTTCGGCAACTCGCTGCTGCAGCTGATCAAAGGCTTCTCGGGCGTGGCCAAGGTCGCCTTCCAGGACTGTAATTCTGGTGGATTGCGCGACCCATGATCCGCCGACCGCAAGAGCTAAGGCCACCACTTGAAGCATGTGGCCAAGGCTGAGCGTCATATCAAAGCTCGGTTTCCTCATCGGCGTTGTCTTCCTGCTGCTCGTTTGATTGTCATGCTCGCTCCACAGCCCCCCGGTCCCGCGTGCCGGTGCGGACCCGGCCGTAGAAGTCGTCATAGGCTGTGAGACCGCTGGTGGCGTCGTTGACGAGGGGCGAGGAGGCATTGGGGATAGCCGTCTTGACCAAGTTTGGCGGCGAGGCAAGCGCGGTGTTCATGGTGAGTTGCGCCGGTATACCTCCGACGCTTGACCAGCGCGTACCCTGATAGCGCGAGGTCCAAACACCTCCGACTGTCGGCATGTTGGTGGAAAGATCCACGTCAATAGCTTCAGTGGGCCCGCCCGCCACTTGCTGAACTGCATTGTTCTCGCTGGTGTAATCCGTGGCCACTGCGGTGCCATCAATCGCCGCATCGAACGGGCTGTCATCGCCGTCCAAGTTCGCAAGGCTTTTGAAGTTCACCACGGTCATGTTGTAAATTTCGACCGGGTTGTCAGCGCGCGAAGCGCCTAGGTCTTTTGGCTTAAAGATACCGCCCCAATTGTCTGTCCGTGTGGCTTGATCAGGCACGAAGACAAGCGCGTTGCGCAGCGTCCAGCCAGACCACTGAACCTGGATTGGCGCCCAAGTGCAGGCGGTCGCGGCAATCAGAACCTTGTCCATCAGCATGTTCAGCGCGCCGCCGGTGCCGTTGGAGTTTTGGTCTTTAATCTGAATTTGCGTTTCGCCGCCGCCTTCGCATGCAATCCGGTTCATGGTTGTGTGCGGATAAACAGACGGCGCCGCGTCGGTGCTGAAATGCGCGCGGATGCACGGTTGAGAGGTCGGCTGCAATCCATAATTGCCGTTGTTTTTGAACCACCCGTTGCGCGAAAAGAGATCAAGGCATTCGAAGTGCGTTCGATAGCGACCGGAAAAGCGGATCGGGCCGTGCTGACAGCTGCGGAAGTCTTTGCCGCCATCTCCGCCCATCAGCGCATCTGCTTTCTGGTGGATAGCCGTGCCGATGATCGAGAGGTGATCGTTACGGTTTGAGGATTGGAAGACCCCGTAATCGCCCCAATTCGTAATATCGGTGTTGTTAATGCACTCGGCCATATCGCCAGTGCCGCTTGAAAGCGTTCCAAAGCCCCAAGCAAAACCGCTGATTTTGCAATCATCAATTAGAATGCGGCGGTTGTCGCCGGTCATGGTCGTGGTGAAACAACGATATTGTCCGCCCGTTTCCGTCGCAGCGTCCCATGGGCCAATAATGTCTACGCCAGAAAAAACGAACGAACGATCAAAGCTATTTACGACATTGAACAGCGTTCTTGGAGCGTTGCTGCCACTTCCGGCTTGAATGCTGTTGGAATTAGGGAGTTGGATAATTGGCCGCGCTCCCACGCCCCAGGCGCTGACATAGAAATTGTCGAAAGCGCTTGTGAAAGTTTGGGTTGAAGTGATCTGCGTAACCGTACCGCGCTTCAAGAGAATGCGTCCGGTTTGGCCAAGGTTGCGAAGCGCGGTGAACGCAGCGCTCCAATTCGTGACCACTTGCGAACCTGGGTAGGTCGAATTGTCACCTACGTTGTCGGGGTCAAGCAGGATCGTACGGTTGCCGCTGAAAAGCGTGTTGGGGTCGTTGACAACGACTGTCGCGGTCGCCTCGCCAATCAGCGTTCCGTCACGCTCATAGCATCGGAAGGTCGGGTTGTAGGTGCCCGGCTGAGTGTAGACATGCGCCGGATGCTTGCCATAGCTGATATTGAGGTCATTCCACTGCGTCGGAACATTCTGAACCTTGTCAGACACCGCGCCGGGATCGTCCCAATCGGTGACGTAGACGTAACCCTGATGGGTCGGGTCCCACTGATTCAGCGGCGGCTGCGTCAAAGACCCGCCTGACACGCTCAGGTCAAAGTGCGCCAGCATGGGCGCCACCGCCGGGTTGGTCGCCTTAGGCAGCGTGGCAGTGAGCGAGCCTGTGGCTACGCCCGCCGCGCCCGTGGTGAAGCTCACCGGCGTGGGCTGTGCGCTATCATTGCCCGCCGCGTCAGTATGCAAGACGTGCAGGTAGTAAGTCGTCTCGGCAGTCAGGCCACCGCCTGAAAGCGGAATGGTGCCGGTTGCGTTGACCGCTTGCGATTGAGCCGCCTTAACCGCTGTGTCGGTTTCGCTGGCATTGGTCGAGACGAGATAAAACAGCGTGCCGTTGCCCTCATCGGTCGCAACACTTCCCGTCCAGCTTGTTGCGCCATTGGCCGAGGCGGTCAGGGCTGAAAGAACCGGCGCGGTCGTATCCGCCACGCCTGCGGTTGTCGTCACCTGCTTGGTGTCGCTGGCCGGGCCGCCACCATCAGGCTGCAAGTCCACCACGGCGCGGATTTGCACATCTGCCTGAACGCCATCGGTGAACACGTTTTCAAGCGTGAAGTCGCCGAGGGTCGTGGCGGCATTCGTGCCAGGGATGGGCGTCCAGGCGCCGCCGTCAACTCGATATTGGAAAACGTCAAACCAGAGCGCATCGCCCAGGCCAGGATTGCCCGTAATGGTGATAATCGCATCGCCATCCGTCCCTGCGTCTGAAATCGACCACATGCCAGCGGTGAACGCTTCCGGCGGGATCGTCGGATTGTTTGGGTTGGACGCAACAGTTGTTCTAAAGACAAAGCTCATGGCGCAGGCTCCAGGCAAATTACACCCAAGGCCATGTCGGCGCTTGAGCCGGACCCTGTCGCAGTTGCGGTGACGGAAAGAGCGGCGGCGGGAACATTCTCCGCCACAGCGAGCGATACGTTGACTTCGGGCGAGCCTGTTTCGAGTGAGCTTTGCGCGGTCGCATTGCCCCACGTAAAGCCATTAACACCGCCTTCACCAATGGCCGCTCCAACCACTCGGTTAGTTGAACCTCCGGGCGTCACTTCGCCGGTGAGCGTTCCGCCTCGTCCATCGTCAACGGCGCTATCGGTAATTTGCAAATTGGTGATTACACCGGCTAAAGCGTGCTGGTTTGTAGAACCAGGATTAGTAAGT
>JBCBCO010000092.1:0-8632 GCA_038630445.1 Pseudomonadota bacterium
ATTACCTAGATGGCTGGGGACACAACAAATCTATTGAATTCGTTGTGGAGAGAGACTTGAATAAAATTAAACTGATCGCGTTGTTGGGCGTGCTTATGCCGACAGCAGCGTGTGCGACACTCACAAAGGGCACCGATGATACGGTAACTTTTGAGTCTGAACCCCCTCGAGCGTTCGTGACCATTGTCGACACGCGGGGTTACCTAAAAGATCAAATCTGCACGACGCCTTGCACGATCGATCTCAATCGGAAATGGACTTACCAAATCCAGTTTGAAAAAGATGGGTATGAGCCTGCGATTCAAATGCTTGAGCCAAAGATCTCGACAGATGGTGTTGCTGGAATGGGGGGCAATATCCTGTTGGGCGGCGTTATTGGTATGGGCGTCGATGCCTCTACTGGAGCGATGAATGATCTCAAGCCTAATCCGATGAAAGTAACGCTAGAGCCTGCCGCTCCAACGAAACCTTATGCCACTGCGCCGGGTACAGATTTGCCAATAGAGCCAATTTCCTAGACATCGATTTGATTGCACGGATGGTAAAAAAGGCCGGAGTGTTTGCTCCGGCCTTTTGTCTTTAGGCGCCTTCTTCGACGATAGGTGTCAGAAGGATCTCAACCCGGCGATTGGCTTCGCGGCCGGCTTGCGTGGCATTGTCAGCGATCGGTTGTGTTTCACCCATGCCGATGGCTTGCAAACGAACCGACTGCACACCGCTATTGATCAGGTAAGAGCGGACAGAATTTGCCCGGCGCTCAGACAATTCCTGATTATAATCATCCGAACCGTCTGAACTTGCGTGTCCGACGACATCTACGGCTGTCTTTGGATACTCAATCAGCGTGGTGCCGACTTCATCGAGCGGTCCGTAGAAGTCGCCTTGGATCGCGGCGCTATTCACGTCGAACGTAATGCCAGACGGCATAGTCAAAGCGATTTGGTCGCCAACGCGCTCCACTTCGATGCCGGTGCCCGCGGTTTGTTGGCGCAAAGCTTCCTCTTGGCGGTCCATATAGACGCCGACAGCCGCGCCAGCGAGACCGCCGACCACTGCACCGATTGCGGCGTTGCGCTTGTCATCGCCGCCGGCGATCATGCCAACGCCAGCACCTAAGATAGCGCCGCCAGCCGCTGTGCCGAGCGTGCGGTTTGATACATTTTGACAGCCAGCCAGAAGGGCAGCAGCCGCGAGAACAGTCAGCGTGGTTTTCATTCAAAAACTCCCCAGTTGCGCGAAGAAAAGGCCATTGCTCGCTTAAAACACCAAGTGAAATATTTGCAACACATTCCGATTTTGGCGGGCCTATGTAGTCTCCCGTATCCCACAAAAGCTGCTCGCTCCTTACCTTTTTCTCATAAATAAGGAGGGTTTCAGATGCCTGTATTATGTGTTCTCGGCGGCGCGCCGGAGCGAGCTAAGCCGCAAATTGAAACAGCGATTGCCATCGCAAAACACCTCGGCACCGGGGTCAAAGCGCTGATCGCCATGCCAGATCCAACCAACTCAGCCATGTATTTCGTGGCCGGCGAAGCTGTGATGGCAAGTGCGTCGAGCTTCTCGGCGATCAAGTCAGCACAAGACGAGGCTCGCACCGCGTTGAGCGAGGTGTACACTGAATGCGTCGCGGCGGCGGGAAGCTGGTTGGAAGCGGATCTCGTCAATGAAACCGGTCACGTTCAATCGATCTGCGCGGCCCATGCGATCCTTGCTGACGCGACTGTCTTTCCAAAAGAGGCTGCGACCGTCAGTCATCCGTTAAACTCCGTATTCGAATACGCTTTGATGGAAGAACGGTTGCCAGCCATCCTGGCGGCTGGGGACACGACGCCAAAAGGTCCGGCATTGATCGCTTGGGATGGAAGCCCGCGTGCGATGCGAGCGGTGCGCGCGCATCTGCCCTTGCTGCAATCATTTGGTCACGCAGTGATTGCGCACAATACAGACAAAGATCGCGAGATTGGCGGCACCGCGAACATCGCGACATCCGACGCCCTCGCCGAGTGGCTGCGCGCCGAACGCGTTGAGGCCAAAGTCGAACTATTTACAGGCAAAGTGTCGGAAGGTCTTCTGAGCATTGCCGGTGCTCATACGTGCGACCTGATCGTGATGGGCGCTTATGGCCATAGCCGTATCGGTCAGATGCTGTTTGGTGGCACCAGCCGCGCGTTGCTGCAGTCCGAAGACGGCCCCACCCTGGCGCTTGCCCACTAATCGGAGACCCAAAATGCCTTTAAAGAGAATTGTTCTGCGGCTGGCGCGTAATCCTGAGACACCGGAAGGCGATGATCGCCAAGGCTATGTCATTGTCGCGCCGCTCGATGCATCCGGAAAGATCGATGTCGCGCTTTGGCGCGAAGTCCGAGAGAAATGCACCGTTGATCGGTTTCACCCGGACCCAAATGAAGTTGCCGACGGATGGCTGACCCATCGCGGCGATCAGTGGCGCTTTCGCTATGATGAAGAAGAGGAAGGACCGGATGAAGGCGGTTTCCGCCTCGGCGATCATGTCTTCCGTCCCGGCGAATATGTCACCATCGCATCGCATGGCGAAGATCCGTTGACCTATATCGTGACAGAGGTGGAGCGCGCCGAGCATGCAAGCTGACCCAGGGCGACCTGAACTGAAGGCAACGAATACAGGCGCAAATGCCTTGTTTCAGCCCTGTTTTTGTTGATCGACACTGCTTAAGTAGATCCTGCGAAAAGGAGTGTCCCGATGCTGTTAGGTCTTGTTTCAACAATTGCGTTTGTGCTCGCAATGGGTCCGCAATTGCAGACGTTTCAAGTCGAAGACGAAGCGCCCAGTGTGGCTGAGGCATCGGAGCCTGTCGCGCAAACGGAGGTTGCTGTTCCCGTTCAGCAGGACGAAACGCCGGATGAGATCGAGTTAGACCCGGATCAAATCTCGATTGAACCGACGCCTTTGCCTGAGAACACGGACACCGAACTGACCCCGACGGCGGAAAAAATCTTGAAAGAGGCCGCAGCAGAAACGACTGAGGCGCTGCCTGAACCGGCCAGTGTTGATCCAGAGCCAATCATTGTGCAGCGCGGAGACGTCCCACAAAGCGAGTGGCCGACCATCCTGACGCGCGCCAGTGATGCACTGGCCGCCGCAAAAACTGCGAAAGGCAAGTTTATGCAATCGAACGCGGATGGCAGCGTGGTCACTGGAACGTTTGCGCTCAATCGACCGGGGCGGATGCGGTTTGATTATGATGACCCAACGCCGGTGCTGATTGTCTCAAACGGCACGACGGTCGCCATGGCCGATACAGAATTGGAAACCGTGGACCGTGTCCCGATTGGCGCAACGCCGCTGGGGCTCATTCTGTCGACCGAGCTTGATGTCGATACGGACGTCGATGTGCTGGCGATTTTGCAGAATGGGGACCGGATCGGTATTCGCGTTCAAGATGCTGCAGGCGAACTTGAAGGGACTTTGACCATGGTGTTCTCAAGCGAAGACTATGCGCTTCAGGGGTGGCTCGCCGTTGACGGAAATGAACAAACAACGGTCGTCGACCTGTTGGATGTTGAGACCAATGTGCGCGTAGATCCGCGTCAGTTTCGTCTCGATGAAATGGAAGACGAAGACGACGAACGCTAGAGTTTAAAGGGCAATGAAAAGCCGGACCCTGCAGTGGTAGGTCCGGCTTTTCTATTGGTCCGCGCGCGTCCCCACGACTCACGAGACCCGCCAAGTGAAGGCAACTGCGATTGCTCGTTTCACTTAGCTCGACGAAGCTATACATACCCGCGGTATGTTACGCGTCAATAAACAGACTGTATAAGAATGGCACGCCGATCCAAAGCTGATGCGGAAAAGACACGCGAACAATTGATGGATGTCGCGACCTGGCTGTTTGAATCAAAAGGCTATGCTGACACATCCGTGAATGAGATCTGTGAGGCGCTCGACATTACAAAAGGCGCCCTGTTCCATCATTTCAAATCGAAAGAAGGTCTATTTCTGGCCGTCTGGACGCGCCTCCAAACCGAAATGGATAATGAAGCGCGGGCAGCGGCCATTGCTGCGCGCAGTCGCACCGATCCTTACAGTGCCTTCCTGGCCGGCTGCCGGGTCTATTTGAAATATGCCACGCGCCGTGAATATCAGAAAATCGTCCTGGTTGATGGTCCAGCCATCCTAGGGATCCAAGGCTGGTATGAACGCGATCATGATTTAGGGACGCAAAACGTCCATGCTGGGGTTCGATATCTCAGCAAAAAAGGGATCGTAGCGGAACACCGTGTCGATGCACTTGCTGTCATGTTGCAAAGTGCTCTGAATGGCGCTGGATTCGCCCTCTCTCGCGAGGAAGAGGGGGTCAGCGCGGAGAGCGTCTATGATGCGTTCGAGCAGATGGTGAAAGCTCTGCGCTAAGCATCCATCAGCGTCGCAAATCGCTCAAACAAATAGAAGCTGTCTTGCGGGCCGGGGCTGGCTTCAGGATGATGTTGAACCGAGATGATCGGCTTGCCAGCCACCGCGAGCCCGCAATTTGTGCCATCGAAAAGCGACCTATGGCTCTCTTCAACACCGCTCGGAAGCGTATCCGTATCGACCGTAAAGCCATGATTCATAGAGACAATTTCAACTTTACCGGTCGCGAGGTCTTTCACCGGATGGTTCGCGCCATGGTGGCCCTGTGCCATCTTTTTGGTCTTGGCGCCAAGGGTTAGCGCTAGGAGCTGGTGACCCAGGCAAATCCCGAGGATCGGGATTCCACTCTCGACAATCGCTTTCAGCAAAGCGCCCGACCGCTCAAATGTCGCCGCAGGATCACCAGGACCGTTCGACAGAACAATACCATCCGGGTTGAGATCGGAAATCGTCTCGAAAGACACGTCACCATTGACGATTGTCGCGCGCGCACCGACGCTCGCAAGATTGCGCAGGATGTTCTTCTTCACTCCGAAATCGATTACGACCACGTGTTTTTCCGGCGCGCTTTGGTCGCTAAACCCTGTGCTCAAATCCCATAGACGTTCCGAATGATCGAAGGCCGCGTCGGCATCAACCTGCGCGGCGAGATCGGCTGCTTCTAAACCTTCCCAGGCTTGGGCGGCTTTGATCAATGCCGCGGTATCAATTCCGCCCTGCGGTGCATTTTGGATCGCGCATTTCTGCATCCCGTTTTCTCGAATGATGCGGGTGAGGGCGCGTGTATCAACCTCTGATAGGCCGATAATACCTTTTTTGACCAACCAAGCGTCGAAATGGTCTTCTGAGCGCCAGTTGGAGGGCGGCGTGATGGCTTCGCGAAAGATCGTTCCGACAGCGGCTTGTTGCGCATTATTCGTCGATTCTTCGTGATCTTCTTCATTGGCCCCGACATTCCCGATATGCGGAAACGTGAAGAGAACGACCTGCTGAGCGTATGAAGGATCGGTAAGAATCTCTTGATAGCCCGTCATTGCCGTATTGAAACACAGCTCTCCAACCGCGGTTCCAACCGCGCCCGAGCCGGTTCCGAGAAAGACTGTCCCATCCGCGAGAGCGATTGCGCCGGTTGCCTGACTGGCGAACTCGGATTGATTTTTATCGTTCAAACCCTTATCTCCCACGTTTCGCTGGACTCGCCAGCCGCCTGAGGCTTTAACGGTTTCTCAGGCAAACGGGTGGCAAATAGAGTGCTGCGGTCCGAACCGTCAAGCGGTTTAGGAGCATTTTAGGCGGCTTTTAGAGGCTTATCTAATGGGTCAATTGGATCAAACCGTCCAAGTATCACTTCGCAATCGAATTAATTTGGCGCTCAGCAAAGCTGAATCCATCGATGCGAACACGGTTGAGGCGCAAACGCTGCGTCTGGTGAAGTGTGCTATGGACGATCGTGATGTTCTCGCCCGCGGGCGCGGAGAATGCTCCGGCTGTGACGATGAAGTGATCACTGAATTGCTGGAAGTTATGGCCAAGCAGCGTGAAGCTTCGATCAAACAGTATGATGATAATGGCCGCATCGTCGACGCTGAACGCGAGCGTGAAGAACTCGATATTATCAATGGGTTTTTGCCGCGACCCCTCCTGGGCGATGATCTCAAATCAGCCGCTGAAGCCGTCGTTGATGAGCTGCAAGCGCACAAGCTTAAAGACGTTGGTCGATGTATGTCGGCCTTGCGCGAGAAGTACCCTGGGCGGATCGAATGTGGTCCCGCCAGCAAAGCTGTTCGCGCAGCGATAGGCTAGACGACTCCTCACAATTTAAAGCATGGTTCTCGGCAAATACGGGAGGCGTGTGATGAAATCTTTATTCGTGGCACTCATTGCTTTGATTGTCGGGGCCTTGATCGGCGTGTTCGTTTATACGCGGTTTGTCCCCCCGCCGATGGATGTGCTCGCGCGCGCGGCCGCATTTGAAGGCGATCGCGATTATTTCTTCCAAAGCGCTAGCGAATTGTTCCCGACCCGGCTCGTCGCCCGCTCCAGCACGGTGCAGCCACTGTCGCGTAATGAAAGCGCGCTCGACGGCTTCACCTATGAACATGAAGGCGCGACGAAAGAGCTCGGCGACATGTTCACTGATATGGAAACATCAGGTCTGATGATCTTGCATGAAGGCGAGATCATTCACGAATCCTATGCACGTGGTGGCACGCCCGCCACGCGCTTTACCACATGGTCTTTGGTCAAATCGATCACTTCAACGCTTGTCGGCGTCGCAGTCGCCGAAGGCAAAATTGACAGTGTCGATGATCAATTGAGCAAGTACCTGCCTGAAGTCGCGGGCACGGCCTATGACGGCGTGACGATCAAGCATGCCCTGCAAATGTCATCTGGGGTCCGATACGACCCTGATTTATGGGATGGCAATATGAAAGACACGGTCGATTTTATGACCAAGAGTGTCGTCACCGGACAGGCGCCATCCTTTGATCTCGCAATCAAATATAAACGCGAGAATGACCCTGGTACGGTCTTCAATTACAATACCGCGGAGAGCCAGGTCCTGCTTGAACTGATCCGCCGCGTGACGGGTGTGGATGCTGCCGACTATCTGCACGAGACGCTCTGGCAGCCGCTTGGAATGGAATATGATGGCTCATGGGTGATTGATAGCGCTGGCGCCGAAGGCGCTGAGATTGGCGGTGCTTTCTACAATGCATCGCTGCGCGATTGGGCCCGGTTTGGTCAGTTTATTGAACAAGGCGGTGTGTGGAACGGCGAACAGATTCTGCCCGCGGATTGGGTCGACCGCGCGACGGTTTCAGATGATGCGCATTTAAAGCCTGGCATTGTGCATCCCAACCCTAATCGCGGCTATGCCTGGCATTGGTGGACCTATGCTGATGGGACATTCACAGCGTCCGGCGCAAACGGTCAAACGCTCTATATCGATCGCGAGAACGATCTCGTCGTGGCGCGCTCGAGCGCCTGGCCAGAAGGTTACGTCCAAGCGCATGATGAGCAGAGTTTCGCGATGTATAAAGCGCTCGCAGAATGGGTCTCGCGACCAGACCCGTTTGCCAGCCCGGGCGATGTCTCTGCCATAGAGGCGCCTTAGGCGGCGACGACGAAGCGGTTGCGGCCCTGATCCTTGGCTTCGTAAAGCGCGTTGTCAGCCCGCGAGAGCGCCGAACTGACGGTGTCTCGGGGGTGGAGGATGCACACCCCAATGCTGGCCGACACATTGATGCTCACGCCCTGATGCTGGCATGGCGTTGCGGCGACCTGGTGGCGAATGGCTTCGGCGCGCTGATGCAGCTCGGCAACGGTTTTATAAGAGACCAGAACGGCAAACTCTTCACCGCCTAAGCGGGCGACGATGCTATTGCCTGAAGCTGCGCGCACAATTTGATTGGCGGCGTGGATTAAGACTTCATCACCTGTTTCGTGCCCGTAGACGTCGTTGACCTGTTTAAAATGGTCCAAGTCGACAATGAACATGCTGAGGCCAGCATAGTTCAAGTCGGTCTCGTCTAATGTCGTGCTCGCCGCGTGCATAAACGCACGGCGATTTGCGAGCCCCGTCATTTCATCGGTTCGCGCAAGCTCGGCAACGGCAAGCATGCGCTTGTGATTGCGGTGGCTTTGGATGGCGATCACGGATGTGCAGATCGGAACGATGAGAAGCGGCAGAATGATAGATGTCCGCAGGGCCTGACTATGAATCTGCGGCTCATATCCTTTGGTCGTGTACCAGGTCACGGAAAACGCGATAAACAAAGCGAGCGCCAACACGATCAAGCTGGTCATCACCATGCTGGATGCAAATTCGCGCTCACTTGGCACGTCGCAGAGATCAGTTTCAAGTTTCAATTATTCGTCCACCTGAGACCTCCATACCGGCTTAAGGCTAGAGTTCGGTTGCGTGGATTGATCGAATTTTACCGATCACTGTCATTTCTGACAGGTTATTCGCTTCGCGAGTCGGTTAAGGCGCGCTATATATAGGCGATGAACGCGCCGATCCGGATTCCAGATGGTTTTGTCGATGAATTGAAAGCACGGATTCGCCCATCCGATGTGATCGGCCGGAAAGTGAAGCTCAAAAAACAAGGCAAAGAATGGGTTGGGCTGTCACCCTTCACCAATGAGAAGACGCCGAGCTTTTACGTCAACGATCAAAAGAAGATCTTTAAATGCTTCTCTTCGGGCATTGGCGGGGACGTCATTTCATTCGTCATG
>JBCBCO010000093.1:0-8463 GCA_038630445.1 Pseudomonadota bacterium
GTGCTGGCGCGCGTTGTAAGGGACACAGACATTACCATATAAGACCTGAAACCGATTCAGGAGCCCTGACCCATGGCGCATGTCACGATTTATACCCGCCAATTCTGCCCGTATTGCACGCGCGCGTTGTCTCTTTTGAAGGATAAGGGCGTAGACATGACGCATATTGATGCCGGTATGGATGCTGAGAAGAAAGCTGAAATGGTGCAACGCTCCGGCGGTGCCCGGACCTTCCCGCAGATTTTTGTCGGCGATCTGCACATTGGCGGCTGTGATGACATGATGGCTCTGGAGCGGGCCGGGAAACTCGATCCATTGCTCGCAGCCTAAACTACTCAATGATCAAGTACGCTCTCATCTGTCACGATTGCGATGCCGAGTTTGACGGCTGGTTCGCGTCATCGAGCGCGTTTGATGAGCAGAAAGAGCGTGGCCAGCTGAGTTGTGCGGCCTGTGATGGGATGAATGTCGCCAAGGCGATTATGGCACCGGCTGTCTCTGGTACGAAAAAGAGCGCTCACCCTGATCCGCAGAAGGTGTTTGGGAAATTGGCGGCGGCTGCGCGCCAGCATGTTTCTGAGAACTTTGACTATGTTGGCGATGGCTTCGCGACAGAAGCGCGCGCGATGCACTATGGCGAAACCGAGCACAAGCCGATCTGGGGTGAGACCACAGCTGATGAGCGCGCGGAATTGAAAGAAGAAGGCGTTCCGGCTGAGCCTTTGCCGCCTGCTTTTGTGCCGGCAAAACCTCGCGACGATGAGGCGCTGAATTAAACCATAACCTCCTCATCCTGAGCGAAGTCGAAGGATGTTTCTCAGTTTCTAGACATCCTTCGACTTCGCTCAGGATGAGGAGCGGGCTGGGCCTGATTATTAAGGCAGGAAATTCAACCACTTCTCAGTGCCGAATTTCTCCTCGACCAGCTTCTCAGCTTGAGCGCGCTCATCTGCTGTCAGGGATGCCGGTGTGCCGCCATGCAGTTTTACGAACGTATCGCGCATACGGGCCATGACGTCATCGCGCTCGAGATTGGTCTGGCTGCGGACAGGATCAACGCGTTTCGCGGCGCTCGCTGTGCCTTTGTCAGAGAGCTTCTCGCGACCAATGCGCAGGACCTGCATCATCTTCGCGGCGTCCATGTCATAGGCCATCGTGACATGGTGCAGGACCGTGCCCTTCATGTAGCGTTTCTGGGCTGCGCCGCCGATCTTTCCGGCCGGGCTCGAAATGTCGTTTAGGGGCTTATAGGTCGCCTCAACGCCCATCTCGTTCAGGGCAACCAGCACCCAATTGTCGAGGAAAGAGTAGGAGTCCGCGATGGTCATATCCGCGACGAGTTCGCCGGGCGCATAGACTGAATAGGTGATGGTTGAGCCGGGTTCGACAAACATCGCGCCACCACCTGTCATGCGTCGCACTGTGGTGACTCCGAAACCCTCTGCGGCTTCGAGGTCGACCTCGTTTTTAAGCGATTGGAACGCGCCGATAATGATGGCCGGGCGCTCCCAGTCCCAGAAGCGCAGCGTTGGTGCGCGGCGGCCCTCTGCCACTTCGCGGGCGAGGACGTCATCGACGGCGACGTGCATGGCGGGCGTCATCGGTTCGGCGTCGATGATCTGCCATTCGAAATCGCGCCAGGTTTTGGATACGCCGAGTGCGCGGCGAACCGCGATGGCAACCGACTGGGCGGTAAAACCGATAAATTGCGTGCCTGCAGGCACTTTGGCTGAGATCAGGGAGGCGATGTCTTCGACGCTGGCCGTGACAGGCAGGCCAATGACCGCGGCGTTGATGTCTGCCAGTGCTTCAGCAGGCTCAAGGAAGAAGTCACCGGCGATCTGCGCTTTTGTGATTGTATTGCCGTCTGTTTCGACGTCCGCGACGACCATTTTACCGTTTGGAATTTTATATTCGCCGTGCATGGGAGCCTCTTTGTCTTGCTTGTCTGAGATATAGCGCGTGTTGGCGTGAGGGGTTAGGGCCTGACTGCTTGCCTTTATTGTCCTTGGCCGAGGGAATAACCCGCCTCACCGTCATAGGTATAGAGTTGCTCTGTCTTGATGAAGTCCATACCCGCCTCTGCAAGGCTGCTCATCAGCTTTGCGATTGTTTTGTGGTTCAGGTCCGCACCCTCAACGCCCATGAAACGGCAGCGCCAATGGTCGGTGCAGAAGGTTTCCGGCAGACCGTTTGGCCAGACTTTCACGCCGCGATTGGTGATCATGACGAGATCCAGCGCGTCGCCTTGGGCTGCTTTCAGGCCTTCCGCGACAGTGTCAGCGTGTTCGGTAGATTGAACAAAGACATCGATGCCGACCAGTTCCTGCTTGGCGGGGATGCGTCGCTCAACCTTTGGCATTTCGAACGGCTTTGCGTCTTTGTCGTAAGTGACGGGTTTGAGCTTGGTCGGGGTCTGGCCGAGACGCGCTATGACAGCATCTGCGAAGCCCTGCGTGTTGACCTTATCGGTGGAGATTGACGCGTCATAAATATCGGCTGTGTGGACGCCATCCTCGATGGTTTTGAGCCAGGCATTGTGGACCGTTTCGGCGACGGCGGGCTGTCCAATATGAACCAGCATCATAACGCCTGCAAGCAGCAAGCCTGATGGGTTGGCGATGCCTTGACCCGCGATGGCCGGCGCAGAACCGTGGATGGCTTCGAACATAGACACGCTCGCACCGATATTGGCCGATGGAGCCATGCCGACAGATCCTGCAATCTGGGCCGCGATGTCGGAGACAATATCGCCATAGAGATTGGAGGTGACGATGACGTCGAAGTCTTCCGGCGTGTCGGCGAGTTTCGCCGCGGCGATATCGATGATCCAGTGCTCTGTCTCAATCTCGGGATATTCAACCGCGACCTCGTCAAAGACTTTGTGGAACAGCCCGTCGGTCAGCTTCATGATATTGTCTTTGGAGAAGCAGGTGACTTTCTTGCGCTTGTTGGCGCGGGCGTACTCAAACGCGTAGCGCACGATTTTCTCACATCCGGGACGCGAGACGAGTTTCAAGCACTGATAGACCTCATCGGTCTGGCGGTGCTCAATCCCGGCATAGAGGTCTTCCTCATTCTCGCGAATGATGACGACGTTCATGTCCGGGTGTTTGGTCTCAACGAAAGGGGAAAGGGCCGTCACCGGACGGACGTTTGAATATAGGCCAAGCGATTTTCGGACAGTCACGTTGAGACTCTTATAGCCACCCCCTTGAGGCGTTGTGATCGGCGCTTTGAAGAAGACGCCGGTATCGCGCAGGGTGTCCCATGCCTCCGGTGCGATGCCGGCTGTATTGCCTGAGAGATAGACTTTTTCGCCGATTTCGATGGTTTTCAGGTCGAGCTGAGCGCCTGCAGCCTGCATCACGCGCAGGGCGGCTTTCATGATTTCGGGGCCGATGCCATCGCCATAGGCAACAGTGATCGGGGTTGGCTTTTGGGAGGCGGCTGAGGTCATTTTTTCGTGTCCTTGCGCAGGTCGTAAAATGAATGGTCTAACTTTGCGCCGCGTCATGGAACGAAACGGCTAAAAAGGGAAGATACGGGATGCGGATTTTGCCCTCCAAGCTGACATTACCAGGTGCCCTATCACGGTGCGTCTGGTCAGCTTACTGTGATACGATTGAAAAAAGCCCCACCTTTTCGAGAAGGCGGGGCTTTGTTTCGTTCAAGAGAAACCTCTCTTAGAAACGACCGCTAATCGTGAAGCGGGCGTTCAGCGGGGCACCGACAGTTGCCTGGTGCGTGCTGTGTGAGGATGGGAAATAGGTTTCATCCGTCAGGTTTTCGATGTTCACCTGAAGCCTCAGCGTGTCGGAGACGTCATAGTAAGCCGCCGCATCTACGCGTGTGTAGCTCGGTAGAACCGCTGAGTTGCTGTTATTGATGAAGCTCTCATCCTGATAGGTCAGACCCAGGCCTAGGCCGAACTGGTCTGTGACCTGATAGGCGTTCCACAGGGAGAACATCGTTTCGGGCAATTCGCGTGGCGTGCGTCCTGTTGGGCCGCTGCGGTCAACGATTTCACCGTCGAGAGTGCTGAACCCAGCAGAGACGAACCATGCATCTGTGACCTGTCCTTGAAGTTGCAGTTCAATCCCGCTGATCTCTGAATCAATTACGTCCAGAGTAGACGGGTCTGAGTCCGCCACTTGTGGAGAGCTCTGTTCAATTTCGAAGATCGCAGCTGTGAAGCTGAGCGCTTCCATGAAGTTCCACTTCACACCCGCTTCGAGGTTTGTGAACTCATTCGGGTCAAGTGCATTGTTGCTCCCATTAATGTTGGCAAACTGCTCGCCGGAGCGTGGCAGGAAGCTTTCGCTATAGCTGCCGTAAATGGAGATGTTTTCCATTGGCTTGTAGACGACGCCCAGACGCGGTGTAACTTTGTCGTCTGTCCTGCTGCGGTTCTCATTCGCAGGCACATTAAAGACATCAATTTCGAACTCGTCGAAGCGAGCCCCGATAATGATGTCGAGCTGGTCAGAGATTTCGATTTCGTCCTGAATGTAAGCTGAGAAGACTTGAACGTCTGCTTCAGTGTCATCATTCAAGTCTGAGAAGGCGACTGTTGTCGGGTTACCATTGGACGCAACACCTACGCCGTTGGAAAAGTTCAGTGGACGCTGAATTGTGAAGAACTCAACATCATCATTTGAATCTGACCAGACAGGGTTGAAGCGGTCATTGTCATTCGATGTGTCAATGATTTCGACGCCTGAGACGATCGTGTGCCCAATCGCGCCGGTCTGGAATTCACCGACAAGGTTTGCAGACAGGATCAGGTTCTGACGCTGTGTTGTGTCGACATAGCCGTCAATGCCAACGACTGTCGGAGTGTTGGCTTGATCGTAGGACGATGCGTAGAAGTTCTGATAAAGCTTATCATAGTCGCCATAGAACGCGCTGAAATTCCCTTTCAGATTATCTGAGAATTTGTGCTCCAGATTGGCGCGTAAGAGGTGCGCCTCAAGCTGCGTTGTGTTCAGCTCTGGATCGCCGAAGACGATATCGGTGAAAGCCTCAACCGGGCGACCATCAGAACCCGTTGGAATCCCACGGTCGATGAAGCGTTCATGGTCGACAAATTCATAAGACAGATCGAGCGTTGTCGCGGGTGTCAGCTCAAACCGACCTGTCGGGTTAATCCCGATGCGGTCGCCGTCATAGAAATCGCGATGATTATCCAGATATTCATAGAAGGCGTTGATCCGGAACGCAGCCTTGTCATTGACTTCGAAATTGCTGTCGACCTGAGCACTGTAGGCACCGAATGTGTCGATACTTGCAGCGTATCCGGTGAACTGCTCACCCAGTTCGGCTTTTTTCGTCACGCGGTTGAGGATACCGCCTGTGCCGCCGCGACCGAATAGAAGCGCGTTTGGTCCACGAAGAACCTCGACCTGTTCGATATTGTAAAGCGGACGATAATACTGAACGTCATCACGCACACCGTCGATGAAGAAGTCAGCCGTAGAGCGCACGCCACGGAACACGACGGCATCACGGTGGCCCTCGCCCTGAGACATGTTCACGCCCGCCGTGTAATCAACGATGTCGCTGATGCTGTTAAAGCCGCGTTGTGCGATTTCGTCTGATGTGATGATCGAAAGGCTCTGCGGAACATCAATGATGGGTGTCGGTGTGCGCAAGGCGTTGACTTGGTCTGTGTAAAGAACTGTACCTGTCACGACGACGGTATCTTGAACCGCTTCGGCATCCTCTTGCGGGTTTGCGATTTGCGGTGATGCAAGGCTCGCAATAAGGATCGCTCCCGCGACGTTTGTCTTGTTGAATCTCATGCCTCATTCCTCCTGTTTAAAATGAGATGCATCCGCAAGTAGGCTGCGGATGTTTTTCGACAAGAGGGAATATCCAGTATGATGATACTGTTTATAATTGTACTCTAAATCTCTGATTTTGTAGACATTAGTGAATCAAAACGAGCGCTTCAAAGCGTTTAAAAAGGGCGTTTCTAATTTTAAGGATGTCGACACCTTCCTTTCCGCGACGGCCCCTTTGTATGAACAAGCATCAAGCGCATCACAGAATAAGCGCAGGGAGAAGAGATGCCGCGACTAAAACAGGCGGGCCGGGAGGCTGGTCACGAGTATGCAGATCGGATTTTTGATCTGCTGTTTGGCGAGCGGGATCCGATCAAGGAGCCGGGGACCGCGACAGGTACGCCGGGTAATTGGTGGACAGTATTCAACATCGTGCCGGATGCCTTTGTGCATACGACTGAGGGGTTTCGGTTCTATCGCTCACCAGAGCGCAAGATGGATCCAAAGCTGCGCGAATTGGGCCAGACGCGGGCGGGCTATGCTGTTGGCTCGCAATTTGTTTTTTCTCAGCACTGCAAAGCATCGCGCGATGTCGGGCTGAGCGAGGAGCAGATTGAAGCGATCCCGAACTGGGCGGTTGCGGACTGTTTCTCACCCATTGAGCGCGCCGTCCTCGCTTATACGGATGCGTTGGTCTTGGAACGCGGGCGGGTATCGGATGGTATCTTCGCGGTTTTGAAAGCAGATCTTTCAGACGAGGAAATTCTTGAACTGACCTATGTCACGTGCACCTATATGATGCACGCCGTGATGAGCCGCGCCCTGCGGCTGGAATATGATGACGTAGATGAGCGCGTGGTCGAAGTACCCGCCCCTGAAACGGGCGATAGCGCGGATGTTATGAGCATGGTTGATAAGGACAAGGAGACCTGAATATGGCTTATCATCACCTCGCCTTGGCGGCGAATGACATGAAAGCGATCCATGAGTTTTATGAAGGCGTCATGGGCTTTGAACTGGTAAAGGTCGAAGTTGCGCCGATCATGGAAGGCGGTTGGGGCAAGCACTTCTTCTATCGCATGGGTGGGGACAATAACCGCTTCATCGCTTTCTGGGAGCTGCACGATACCCCGACACAGGGCGAGCATGTGGTTGACCTGAATAAGGCTGGTAACGTTCCAGACGGGACAAACCATATCTCCTTTACTGCCCATTCTGCGGAAGAATTGGCCGAGTGGAAAGATAAGTGGACGGCTGCGGGTTATGATGTGCTCGAGATCGATCATAATTGGTGCCACTCTGTTTATACAAAGGACCCGAGCGGGAACTTTGTCGAGTTCTGTGTGACCACAGGCGATTTTGATAGCGCTGATAGGGATCGCGCTCTGGTCGCTTTGGATGAGACGGAGTTTAAGCCTTCCGCGCCTCCAGCGATGGTGAAGTCCTGGCCCGCGACCAAAACCGCAGCATAAGCGCTCGCGCTCATTCGGTGTTTGTGGCAAACTGAAGTCATGACAACAGTGACAGCAAGCCACCCGCCGCGACACTATCCCAGCAAAAGTGCTAAATGTGCTGATCTAACGGTGCATTTGAGCGGCATCGTGCTGGCCATTGTCGGCGCGTTTTTTCTGGTGATTCTGTCGCTGATGTACGGCGACGCCGGGCGTGTGGCGGCTGTCAGTGTTTACTCTGCGGGCATTATCGCGATGCTGAGCTTCTCCGCGATTTACAATTTCGCGCCAGCGCGAAAACGACCGGCGCTCCGTAAACTGGATTATACTGGCATCTTCCTGATGATCGCCGCGTCCTACACGCCGTTTACAACGCAGCGTCTTGACGGGGCATGGGCGATCGGGATGACCCTGGCCGTATGGGGCCTGGCGGCTTTCGGAATTTTCGCAAAGTTCTTTCTGCCTGGGCTGAGCAAGCGGTTCTGGGTTGTGTTTTATATCGCGCTAGGGTGGCTCGTTGTCGTCGCTCTTGGACCAATGCTTGCGGCAGTTCACTGGGTGCCTTTGATGCTGCTTTTGATCGGAGGCGTGATTTACACGTTCGGCGTGATTTTCCACATGATGCCGTCACTGACCTATAGCCATGCGATTTGGCACGGCCACGTTGTGGCAGCGGCTGGTATACATTGGGCGGCTGTTTTAATCGGGGTCGTCCTCGTGCCCGGCCAAGGCCCAGCTTAAGAGGTTTGCTAGCGTCTCTTACTTTGTCGCCTGACAGGGTTGAGAGTTGTACGGGTAGGCCACAAGGAACGTTATAATAATCGCTTTTTGAACGTCGGGCTGCTTGTAAGCTTCACAGACCCTCTGCACATCTTGTGACACGACAGCTGTGAGGAGTTCGACTAGACCGCCCTCAACCGCCTTCGTGGCTTGTTCGCAAGCTGCGTCACTCGTTTTCTTGGAGTCTTCGCGCAGCTTTAGAACGACATTATTACGGGAGGCCATGTTTAGCATGCCATTCATGTCGCTCAGGGTCGGGCACGCGGAAGGCAGTGGGCTTGAGGTCGCTTGCGGCGGTGTCTTTGGTTGCGCGAAGCTCGCAGGCAAACAGGCGCATGCGATCGATATCATAACTGCGGTAAATGTTACTTTTTTCATAATGGACCCTCTCATATCGTTTCAAACGATACCAAAGCGCGTCTCGCCTTAGGGATCAAGTCGCACCG
>JBCBCO010000094.1:0-8402 GCA_038630445.1 Pseudomonadota bacterium
ACCGCTGAGTGTCCACTCAGCGGTGGTGAAAGTCAGCGCATCCGCCTTGCGAGCCAGATCGGCTCAGGTCTCACTGGCGTGCTCTATGTTCTCGATGAACCAAGTATCGGCCTGCACCAGCGCGATAATGAACGCCTGCTCGAAACCCTGAAACGCCTGCGCGATCTCGGCAATTCCGTGATCGTGGTGGAGCATGATGAGGACGCCATCCTGACGGCTGACCACGTAATCGACATGGGCCCACGCGCAGGCGTTCATGGCGGCGCAATCGTCAGTCAGGGCACCTCAGATGAGGTGATCAGCGACCCGAAATCCCTGACGGGTGACTATCTCTCCGGCCGCGAAGAAATCGAAATTCCGTCCGCGCGTCGTCCGTTCAAAAAGTCCCGCTCCGTTACGATCAAGGGCGCAACCGGAAACAATCTGCAAAAGGTCGATGCGACGATCCCGCTCGGCCTCTTCACCGCGATCACAGGCGTTTCGGGCGGCGGCAAGTCCACGCTGATCATCGAAACGCTTTACAAAGCGCTCGCTCGCAAGCTGAACAATGCGACGAAGCCGCCCGCGCCGTATGAGTCCATCGACGGCCTGCACCATCTCGACAAAATCATCGAGATCGACCAGTCGCCCATTGGGCGCACACCGCGCTCGAACCCCGCCACCTATACAGGCGCCTTCGGTCCTATCCGGGATTGGTTCGCTGGCCTCCCCGAAGCAAAAACCCGTGGCTACAAACCCGGCCGCTTCTCCTTCAACGTCAAAGGCGGA
Organism: Pseudomonadota bacterium; assembly: GCA_038630445.1. Classification (GTDB taxonomy): domain Bacteria; phylum Pseudomonadota; class Alphaproteobacteria; order Caulobacterales; family Hyphomonadaceae; genus Henriciella. The sequence continues at coordinate 769 of JBCBCO010000094.1, forward strand.
CGCTGCGAAGCTTGTCAGGGCGACGGCGTTATTAAAATCGAGATGCACTTCCTGCCGGACGTCTACGTCACCTGTGAGACCTGCGGCGGCAAGCGCTATAACCGCGAAACGCTGGAAGTCCTTTACAAAGGCAAATCCATCGCTGACGTGCTGGATATGACTGTCGAAGAGGCTGAGAAATTCTTCGCGGCCGTGCCCGCGATCAAATCGAAAATGGAAACGCTCAACCGCGTCGGCCTCTCCTATATTAAGGTCGGCCAGCAGGCGACCACGCTCTCAGGTGGTGAGGCGCAACGCGTCAAACTCGCCAAAGAGCTGTCCAAACGCGCCACGGGCAAGACGATCTACATCCTCGACGAACCGACCACAGGCCTGCACTTCCACGACGTCCGCAAGCTGCTCGACGTGCTGCACGAGCTGGTCGATACCGGCAACACAATCGTCGTGATCGAACACAATCTCGACGTCATCAAAACCGCCGATCACATCATTGATATCGGCCCCGAAGGCGGCGATGGCGGCGGTCAGATCGTAGCGGTCGGCACACCCGAAGCGGTCATCGAAATCGAAGAGAGCTGGACCGGAAAATTCCTGAAAGACACGTTCAAACGACAGGATGAGCGCCGCGCTATGGCCGGGAAGTCACCACGGGCAAAGCCGAAAAAGCCAGCCACAAAAAAGAAAGCTAGTCCAAAGAAAAAAACGAAGGCAAAAGCCTAAGTCTTCTTTGAGGTTTACAGACTGCAGCAAGCCATAAAGGTTAGCTGGTCAGCGTCGATTGATCATCTACCTGATCGCTTATGACCACAGCGCTCCTGATTTTTCCAAACCAGCTTTTTGCGGAGCATCCGGCGCTTGCCGACAAGCCTGATCGTATCGTCCTGATCGAGGACTCGCTCTTCTTCGGCGACCATCAATATCCGATGACTTTTCACAAGCAGAAGCTATGGCTGCATCGCGCCAGCATGACACGCTACGCAAAAATGCTGGAAGATGAGGGCGAGCGTGTCGAGACGGTCCGTTACGAGACAGATCGAAATACCCTGAGAGAGACACTGGAAACACTCAGTAAGGACGGCGTTGAAACCGTCTACGCGGCTGATCCAGTCGATTTTATCCTGAACAAGCGTCTCAAACAGTATGCGGATGATCTAAGCCTCGATCTCAAAATCTATACGACGCCCATGTTCCTCAACACGGCGGGCCAGAACCGCGAATGGCGGGACGGTCAGAAACGCTGGTTCATGGCGGAATTCTATAAGTTCCAGCGCCGCCGCCTTGATATCTTGATGGACAGCAATGAGCCGGAAGGCGGAAAGTGGAGCTATGACGAAGACAATCGAAAGAAAGTCCCGAAAAAGCTGCAAGGTGATGTCCCGCAGCTGCAACCCATCAATGCCGACAGTATCGACCAAGACGCCCGGGACAGCATTCTCGATCAATTCCCTGACCACTATGGCAGCCTCGACACGCTTGTCTGGCCGACCAGTCACGACCTCGCGGCGCAATGGCTGGACACCTTCCTGAAAAACCGTTTTGAGCTATTCGGTCCCTATGAAGACGCCATCCTCGAAGGCGAAAGCCTGCTCTGGCACTCTGCCATCACGCCAATGCTCAACATCGGTCTTTTAACGCCGCAGCAGGTTATCGACGCGACGCTTGACCATATGGCTGCCCACGATGTGCCATTAAACTCGGCGGAAGGCTTCATCCGCCAGATCATTGGCTGGCGCGAGTTTATGCGCGCCACCTATGAAGATCTCGGCGTCACCATGCGCACAACCAACCACTGGAGGCATACGCGCCTGATTCCAGAGAGTTTCTGGACTGGTGAAACCGGCATCGCGCCGATTGATGATACGATCAAACGTGTCCTCGAAACCGGTTATTGCCACCATATTGAGCGCCTGATGGTCATGGGCGGATTCATGTTTCTCTGCGAGTTTGATCCGGATGAAATCTATTGCTGGTTCATGGAGATGTTCGTCGATGCCTATGACTGGGTTATGGTGACGAATGCCTATGCGATGAGCCAGAACGCGGATGGCGGTTTGATCACAACCAAACCGTACTTTTCCGGCTCATCCTACATAAAGAAAATGGGCAATCACCCCAAGGGCGACTGGTGCGATATCTGGGACGGGCTCTACTGGCGCTGGATTTGGCAACACGCAGACGCGCTGGAAAAGAACCCGCGCTGGGCCATGATGGTCTCCATGGTTCGCAAAATGGACTCGGTGAAACGCGACGGTCATTTGAATGCCGCCGCGAGCTATCTTGGCTCCCTTTCGCGTGAAGTGGACGAGGCCGCATAGTCACTGACGCCAAGACTTAGGCATATTTAATGCAGGCAAAAGCTCGACGGGGCCGCCTGATTGCGGTTCTAAGAGTGAGCCCAAGCGCGTAGGGAGTGTAGCGTGATGAAATACGGTTATTTGGCGTCAGTATTAGCCTTGGCGATTGCGTCCTGCAGCGGCAGCGGTGGTCTCGATGATGATGAAGTCACTCCACTGCCGACCGTTGACGCTGGCCCTGATCAACTCGTTGAAGAAGGTGTTCTTGTCGAATTGGACGGAAGCCTCAGCAGTACAGCGGGCAGCATAGACTTTGTCTGGTCCCAAGTATCAGGGCCGGGCGTTGCAATCATCGGTACAACAACTCTCGCGCCGGAATTTCGTGCGATCAATGTCAATGAGCCCACCGAGGTGGTTTTTCGCCTGACTGTGACCAATGGCGAAGGCTCCGCAGCTGACGAGATCACGGTCACGATTACTGACCAGGCGCGTATCAATGGCCCATCAGCACGAGGCATTGATGATAATATGGAAGCGCGCCGTGTTGCCGCCATCGCAGCGCGTCCGTCTTCTGGTCCAGTTGTTGAGGGTCGCGAAGTCCGCACGTTTGACGGCACAAATAACAATCTGACAACATCCACTTTGGGCGCAAGTTTCAGCCAGCTCCAAAGGCTTGTCCCGTCTGTCTATCTCGACGGTGTTTCAGTGCCAGTGGACGCATCTGTCCGGTCGAATACGCGCGCCATCTCGAACACCGTGATGGATCAGGAAGACGGCGCTGATATTCCGACAACGGCCGGGACCAGCGATTACCTTTGGGCATGGGCGCAATTTATCGCAAATGATATTGAGCTCGCTGATGGGGCTGCAGAAGCAGCGGATATTTTCGTGCCCCTCGATGATCCGGTTTTCGATACAGAAGGAACCGGGGTTGCAACGCTGCTCTACAATCGCAGCTTCTTTGATCCTGCGACCAGTATCGATGCAGATGATGACGATAGCATCGACACCGATATTCCGCGCGAGCAGATGAATGAAGCCACTAGCTGGCTCGATGGATCTGTCATTTATGGCAACAGTGCAGATCGTGCAGAAGCTCTGCGTGACAGCACAAACCGCGCTCTACTTGCAACGAGTGGCACCGAGCTTCTCCCGACTAACACGGCAGGTCTGACCAATGCGATCGGGTATGAAACCGATGGCAGCACGCTGTTCGTGGCCGGTGATTACCGCGCTAATGAACATCCGGCGCTGGCCGCCCTGCACACGCTGTTCCTGCGCGAGCATAACCGGCTTGCAACCGCTATCGAGGCGGCCAACCCATCGCTGAGTGATGATGAGGTCTATGAGCGGGCCAGACGCCTCACCGTCGCCAAACTCCAAATCATCACTTATGAAGAGTTCCTTCCGGCCTTGGTTGGGTCAGGCGCAATTCCGGCCTGGACAGCCTATGATGATACAATCGATCCAACGGTGTCGAACGTGTTTTCAACCGCCGCGATACGCGTCTCTTATTCGATGCAGAGTGAAACGCTCCAGCGTCTCGATGCGACCGGCGCTGTGATCGCTGACGGTAATCTCGATCTTAGGGACACCTATTATAAAGCACCTGATCTGATTACGGATAACAGCTCGCTGGAAGCTCTTCTTAGAGGATTGGCGGCGCAACCACACCAAGCGCTCGACGTCGCCATTGTTGATGATTTGCGCAATGCCTTCCTGGCGGCTCCGGCAGATAACGGCCTCGACGCCGCATCCTTGATCAGTGAGCGCGGCCGTGATCACGGTCTCCCGGATTATAACACGATGCGCGAAGATCTCGGTTTGGCGCGTTTGGATACGATCACCGATATCACAGACGATACGACGGTTTCAGACAATCTCACCACGGCCTATGGCAGCATTAATGTGATTGATCCGTACGTTGGTGGTCTGGCTGAGACACCGGTCGCAGGATCCCAGCTCGGTGAGCTGTTCCAAACGATCATGATCCGTCAGTTTACAGACTTACGCGACGGTGATCGCTTCTGGTGGGAGAATGAGCTGACCGTGGCAGAGCAAGCTGAGGTCGCCGGAACAACGCTTGCTGATATCATTCGCGCCAATACGGGTATCGGAACCGAGATACAGGACGACGTCTTTACGGTTCCGACCACATCCTAAGCGTAGCGCCTCTAGCGCTCGTCTTCTTCATCCTCGGCATCGCGCAGGATAAACTGGCGGGGATTGATCCGCGTATTGGTTTTGACATCAATTAAGCTGACCCGTGTTGTATTGAACTCGGCATCAACGGCGCGCCATCCTGTCAGAGCATTCTCTGCTTTGTCGAATAGCATAGTCAGTGTGCCCGGCATTTCGCCTGAGGCATCTTCGACGGTGATTTCGAACGTCGCGTCTCTCTCAATTACGCTGTTGACGACGATATCGTCAGTGAGCTGAAGATCATCATCGAGGATCAGGCCAAGCGGCGTGGTGCCGAGCGGAATCCGGTCAACCGTTTCCAGATCGCGATCTTCCATCGCAACTGTTGTTCCGTCAGACACAATGAGAACTGGAACCGGATCATCATAGTCAAAGCGCAGCTTGCCGGGACGCGACAGAGCGAATTCACCTGTATACAGTGACCCGTCAGCATTGGCTTGCGTAAAACGTCCTGTCGCTGTCTTGGCGCTACTGAGCGAAAGACGCGCGCGTTCCAGAAAAACGGCATGGCCGTTTGTGCCCTCAACATGGCGTGTCACCAAGTCTGTTGAGGGTGCTTGAGTTTCCGGCACCAAGGGCTCGATCTGATCAACCGTATCATCTGCAGGATCGCTGAGCGCTACAATTGGTGCTCCAGTTTGATCTTGCGCCGGAACGGTTGGCAAGGGGGCCACCTCTGCAATCGGTGTCCGAGTGCTGTCCTGAGTGGATGGTGCATCCGGTTCCGGGGTGATCGTTTCAGCAATGCTCTCTGGGGCAGGGCTCTCGGCCTGATCATCCACGGGCTGAGTAACCTCTTCATCGGAGGACAGAAGCTGCAGCGTCGACATGGCAACGGGCGCTGCCTGCTGGCCCAACGTCCATATAAGGGCAAGTGCTATCAAAGTAGATGAAACCATCAAAGCCTCCTGTTTCAGCCTCAATAGATAATCAGTTCGGCGTTACGAGAACAGGGCGAAATCATGACATTTCTGCCTGTTTTCGTTGCCCGGCATTCAGGCATAAAAAAGCCGGAGCGGTTAAACCCCGGCCTTTCAATCTTGTTTTCCTCAAACGTTTAGGAAGATACTTCTTCCATCTCTTCTGCAGCGTCTTCAACCTCGGTCTGAACGTCTTCGACCTCTGCCTCAACCTCTTCGACTTCTTCTTCGATATCGTCAGCTTTTTCCGTAGCCGCTTTCGCGCTTTGCTTAACCTGTTCAGCATTCTGAATGAAGGAGTCTAAGTCGCTTCCTTCTTCTGCTAGGATCGCAACCATCGGGTTTGGCTTAAGGTCGTTCATGGCACCTGTTGAACCATCAATGGCGGCACCAACAATACCACCAATTAAGACGTTGCCCGCCATTCCTGCGGCGCCGTCGCCGGAGAGCTTAGGTTCGAGAAGACCTTCAACGGATTTGTATCCGTCGAGTTCAAAAGTGACCTTATAATCCCACTTTCTGTTCAGTTCCATAACACATGGTGTCTGACATTGTTGATCCGCAAGCTTGCCGCGAGTCTCAACAAAAGTGACTTTCGCACCCTCTGGCTGAGAATTTAGGCGCACTGTGTCTTCAGTGCCTTTTGTGATCGTCGCGCATGCCGATAGCGACACCGCCAAACCGGCGGCCAGAATAACTCTTTTCATGTATACTCCCCTGTAGAAATAAACAGCTGATCCCCAACTGTTGATGCGCACGTTAGCTGCGTGATTGAATGCGTCAACGGGGCCTCAAATAAAAAAGCCGGAGCGATCAAACTCCGGCTTTCCATTGTGGTAAATTTATCGCTTAAGCGGCTTCTTTGACCTTCACGCCGCCGGGTGGGAAGCGTGAGTAGAAGGTCTCACCATTGGCCGCCATGTCGCGCAGAAGCTGTGGCACCTGGAAGCGCTCGCCATATTTCTCAGCAAGCTTGTCGGCCTCGGCAACAAATTCCGGGATACCCCAGATCAGGTCCATGTAGGATGCGCATCCACCCGTATATGGCGCGAAGCCCCACGCGAGGATAGAGCCGATATCCGCGTCACGCGCATCGGTGATTACGCCCTCTTCGAAACAGCGGGCAACCTCAACTGCCTGACGCACCAGGAAGCGGTTTGTCAGGTGCTGTTTCAGCTCCGGCGGGCACTCATCGATAGTGACATCAATGCGCGAATTCAGGTCCGGCCAGAGACGCTCCGGCTTGCCCTTCTCGTTATAGTCGTAGAAGCCCTTACCGGCTTTACGACCCACGCGGCCCTGATCTTCAACCAGCCACGCCATCATCTGGCCGAGCTCGTTGCCGCTATAGTCAACGCCCATGGCCTCAGCCATAGAGCGACCGACTTTCAGCGCGGTGTCGAGGCCAACTGAGTCAGAGACTTCCAGCGCGCCCATCGGCATGCCGGACTGACGACCAACATTCTCAATGATCGCAGGCTTGATCCCCTCAGCCAGCATTTGCATGCCTTCCTGAGTATAGGTGCCGAAGCAACGCGAGGTATAGAAGCCGCGCTTATCATTGACCACAATAGGCGTTTTGCGGATCGCGAGGACATAATCGACCGACTTGGCAAGCGTCTCATCGCTGGTCTCTTTGCCCATGATGATCTCAACCAGACCCATCCGCTCAACCGGTGAGAAGAAGTGGATGCCGATAAAGTTCGCCGGACGACTCGAGGCCTTCGCAAGTCCCGTAATCGGCAGCGTCGACGTGTTCGATCCAAATACGGCGTCCGCACCGAGAACGGCTTCTGCATCCTTCGTGATCTTGGCTTTCAGTTCTTCATTCTCGAAGACGGCTTCAATCACGAGATCCGCACCGCGGAAATCCTCATAATCTGAGGTCGTGGTGATCAGGTCGAGAAGCTTCTCGCCTTTCTCTTCGCTCATCTTGCCACGAGAAACGTCTTTCTCAACGAGGCGGCGGGAGTAATCTTTACCCTTCTCGGCGTTTTCCTTGGAAATATCGACGAGAACGGTCGGGATACCGGCTTTCGCCTGAACATAGGCAATACCAGCGCCCATCAGGCCAGCCCCAATGACGGCGACCTTTTTGAACTCGGTTTTCTCAAAGCCAGCTGGGCGGTTACCGCCTTTAGACAGCGCCTGCATCGACAGGAACAGAGACCGGATCATTGCTTTCGCTTCCGGGCGCTGCTGGGTATTGATGAAGTAG
>JBCBCO010000095.1:0-8333 GCA_038630445.1 Pseudomonadota bacterium
CTGGCAGAAACCCAGCTTGTCTGCCAAGCTTTTCTAAATCGTCGCTACTGTAAACACATATTTCATCATGAATACTGTGATTATTAGCCATTTTAATTGGAAGTTTAGAGTACCTTTGCTCAACAGACTTTAACTTGTCCGGGTGAGCATGACCAATTTCAGAAGAAAGTCCGGATGCAGAAATAAAAAGCAGACCTGCTGAACTCATTCTATCACAGACTTTTGACAGCAAATTACGGGCGGTGAAAAAATCTAAGTAATGTATAGATCTCTGGCTGTAGCAAATATCCACGCCATTCGGAGGCAACTTTACGTTACTCACGTCGGATAAGTCACACTTACGAAATTTAAATTTGACTAGTGGATAGACGCTTCTAAGCGCCAGTATCTCTCTAGGCAGGGCCTCTTTATCGTACAAATAAGACTCATAACCATAAAGTGAAAAACGTAGGCCTTGTATGCCATCGCCACAACCTAAGTCTACGGTCCGAAGTTTTTTTCTACCTTTTATATGTAGACGTGCACTATGCATATTGCACAGCCGATCTAGATCGTCGACGCGTTGTGAGGAAATGTTAGCGCCTCGGCGCCCAGTGTAAGCAGGTAGCTTATCGCCGTAGAGATTTAAATACGCAGATCCTGCCATCACTAACGACTTAGCTGCCAATGAAGTTAATTTCAATACGTCTAATTGTAACCGTCTAGCACCAAGTTTTTCTCTGCATAATGCTATGTGGACGTAAGCGCGCGACGTACAAGCGCCCCTCATTCACCACTACAGTAATTTCAGACATAGATTTCTACCCAACGCGCAAACATGATTTTTGCACATCATGCTGCCTAGCTCCATTTTTACCCACACCACCCCGGCTGCACACTTCCGGCTTCCCACTCCACAGCCAGCCCTTTTTTCGCCAAAAGCCAGCCGATATGGGTGCCGTCCAGGTAGACGTGGGCGCGGGTTCGACCGTATTGGTCTGTGCCTTCAGGTTTGAAGGTGACGGTCTGGCCGGCGGCGAACAGGGCTTTGGCGCGGCCCTCGACCTGTTGACCGAGCGCGTCTTCGGCCGCGCATTGAGCGGCATTGCCGGTTTCCGGGCTATCCCAGCCGATGAGGCGCAGGCGGATCCGCTGTGTCCCGCGATCCGTCAGGCGCTGCAGCTCAAACGTATCGCCATCGACGGCCACAACATCGCGCGCCGGGGCACTGACGCAGCGGGCCTCCGGCGCTTCACACAGGTTTGGCGGCTGGGGCAGCGTTTCGCCTCCACAGGCCGAAACGGCGAGGAGGAACGCGGCGAGCGGGAGCGGTTTGGTCATGCGTTATGGGTGGCGGGGTGAGTGGGGTTGGTCAAGGGAAAGAGAACCAACAGTTTCAAAAGAGAGCGCGGCGGGCTGTGATTAGGGCAACCCGCCGCGCTGTGCATGCGTCCCGCCTCTGGGGGAGAGGCTGTTCTATAGGTGGACAATGGGCGATCTGGCGCGAGAGGGGCACTCAACAAACGTTGAGTCAGAGAAGGCCGAGCTTTACGGCGCGGTAGACGAGCTGCGGATTTGACACGACGCCGAGCTTGTCGCGGACTTGCGAGAATGAGAGGCGGATCCACTGATCGGTCTTGCCGGTGATATGAGCGATCTGGGTCATGGAATAGCCAGCCGCCAGCATGCGCAGATCCTGCATCTCACGCTCGGTCAGGTCGTATTGGGCGCGGGTTTTGGTCTGGTGCTCGGAATTGAGCGTGAATTCCATGAGCTGGAGCGCGCTGACGACTTGCATGATCTGAGCTTGATCGATGACCCGGTCGCAGCCAGTCGCGGAGAAACCGCCATTCAGGACTGCACGCGTCACCAAGGGAAAGCAGAATCCGTTCTGGCGATTGAATTCGCGGGCGTGATCGACAACCTCCTGCTGTTTTGCAGACAGATCCGTTGGCGGTTGATCCAGACGATACCAGGTCTGTGCCCAGGTGGCGCGCTCAATCGCCCAGTCAAAGCGGCCGTAGTTTGCGGCCTCGTAGATTGCTTGCCACTCTTCATCTCCGAAGCGATGCTCGACCGCGTTGGATTTGTGATACGGCGCGTCGGCAAATGGATCATGCAGCTTGCAATAGTAGATGTCGCTAAAGCCGGCATTTTCGGCGAAGCGCCAGAGGAGCTCGAGCTTGCCCTGCAGCGGCCCGACATCTGCAATTGTCTCGTAGAATGACGCGTCCTGATCACTCATAGGTCTATACTGAGTCATAGCGCATTCGTCTGAATACAGATCACTACCATTTATACTTGATAGCGGTCATTTTTCGGTTGTGGCAAGTCAGGGTTTGAACTCTGAAACCGTGTAGACATAGTCGCTGACACCGTCAGCCGTCACCATAAGCTTCTCTTTCGGCGTAAAGCCTTCCCAATACCTACCGTCGCAGGCCCAGATATCGGTTCCAGCGGGCGCTTCGTAGCGGATCTCACCAAAGGGCGGAATCGTTTGGATGAAGCCGTAATTGCGATTACCGGGATCAATCGCGTACTCAAAGCGCGCATAGACGCGACGTGGCAGCGCGGATCGATTTTTGATTGTGAGCGTCGAGAGATTTTCGCTGTCGTATAGCCGCTCAACGGGTGTTTTGTCGTCGCGCGACATCTCTTCCTCAGCGCTGACATTTGGCAGGATGATGGGCGAGAGCAGTGCGATGAGCGCAAGAATGATGTATTTTATCATAATGGGGTCCTGTCATTGATTGGAAGCAGGACAATGAGAGGGGAGCGGGCGTCTGACGCCTCAATTTGCGCAAAGCGTGCAAATTTCCTGAATTTGAGACTTTGATCGCCGGTTTTGAGACGCTGATCGCGATTTTGCGCCTTATAGAGGATCACGGTCATGCTAGGAGCAGGTATGCTCGATTGGAAATCAGCGTTTTTGTTATGCCTTGCGAGTGCGGGGCTCCTCACGGCGGGGATGGCGATCGTTCGTGCCTTTGAGGTGCGGGCCAATCTGGCACTGTTCGGATTAGTGTTCGCATGGATCCTGCTCGCGACACCGCTGATCTTAGGGTTTTCCGGGGCATACGATATCGCGCCTTGGCTCACCTTTGCGCCTTTCAACACAGAGCTTTGGATCGGCCCACTCTGGTTGATTTACGTAAAGCTATTGATACAGCGTCAGCGGAGTCGGTGGGATTGGCTCTGGCTGTTACCGGGCGTGATGCAAAGCCTTTATTACACCGCTTGTTTTATATTTCTCGCTTCCGTTGAGGCGAAGTTTGCTTACTCCATCGCGGTACATCAGCCTTACATTGTGCCGGTCGAAACAGTGCTGGGCCTTGGCCTCGGTGCAGCGGCAATGGTTTTGAGTTGGCAACTGATTCGACGCTACAGAGCGTGGCTGCCAACGCACCACGGCAATATCAGCCTCTATGATTTAGGATGGCTCGAGCGCAGTCTCTACTGTGTGATCGGGTTGTTCGGGCTATGGTTGGCAGCGGACGTGTGGGAGGTTGCGTTTGGCTGGGTCGGTTACACGGAAACGTTCTGGCTAATGGCACTGGCGGGTCTTGGGCTCTCCTATCTAGCCGCGGACGCGCTGAGCCGGGCGCATTTGCGGTTTCCGAAGATGGACGAGGAGTTGGTTTTGGGCGCCACGGCACCTGCCGAGGAGGATCGGCTGGAGGCGGTCGTCGCTTATATCCGCGAAAGAAGGCTTTATGAGGATTCTGATTTAAGTCTCCCGAAGCTCGCAAGGGCTGTGGGTATGAGTGAAAGCAGTCTGTCCCGCATCATCAACAGCGTTGAAGGTCGTAACTTCAACACGCTGATCAACAGCATCCGTGTTGAAGCCGTTTGTGCACGTTTAAATGCAGGTGATGATCACAACCGGACTTTCCTGCAAACCGCGTTGGATGCTGGATTTGGCTCGAAAGCGACCTTTAATAGGGCCTTCAAAGCGGAGACAGGAACAACGCCACGCGAATGGCTGACGAGCCAGCAGGCCATGCAAAAGGATGAAGCCGATCCTACACGGCTATGATACGCAGCACTCATGGATGATGCACCCAATCCTGATGACAGCCTGAAAGCACGCCTTGAGCGGGCACAGACCGCACGCAAGGCCATGGAAGGGCCGAGCGAACGGACGGTTGAGCGCTATCAGTCGATTTCCGGCGCCGGTCTCGCCATGCGGTTTGCGACGGAATTCGTAGCGGCGGTGATTGTCGGTGTGGCGATGGGCTATTGGCTTGATGTGTGGCTAAATACCTCACCGCTTTTCCTGCTGATAATGTTCGGCTTCGGGGTTGCAGCCGGGGTTTTGGGTGGTATACGCGCGTACCGAACCTTCAATGCCGAGTTAGAGGCCAAAATGTCTGCGGAAGCGGACACGGATACAGACGGAACCAAGTCCCCATGAATTATTTCTTCGGCGGTGCTGCGGCAGACGACCCTATTTCCCAGTTTAAGATTAAAAGCCTGCTCGACATTGATATCGGTGGATTGCAGCTGGATTTCACAAACTCGACCTTCTGGATGATTGTCGGCGTCTTGTTGATCATCACATTCTTCACCATGGCAGCCAATCGGAAGGCGCTGGTGCCTGGACGCCTGCAAAGCCTCGGTGAACTCAGCTATACATTCATCGCAGACATGATCCGCGGAATTTCCGGCGAGGAGGGCCTGAAATTCTTCCCACTCGTGTTTACGCTCTTCTTCTTCGTTCTATTCGCCAACATGATCGGCATGTTGCCATTTGCGTTTACAACGACCAGCCATATCGCTGTCACAGCGACGCTTGCCCTCATGGTGATCTTCATCGTGATCGGATACGGTTTCTACAAGAATGGTTTCGGCTTCCTCAAGCTGTTTGTACCGTCCGGCGTCCCGCTCGCGCTGATCCCTGCAATTTTCCTGATTGAGGTCATCTCATTCCTGGCACGTCCGCTCACGTTGTCGCTGCGCCTGTTTGCAAACATGCTTGCCGGTCACATCGCCCTCAAACTCTTCGCAGGGTTTGCTGTCATGCTGATCGGCTCAGGCGGGGTCGTGTTTATCCCTGTTGCTGCTCTGTCCTTCCTGACAGGCACGGCCCTAAACGGCCTCGAATTCCTCGTTTCAGCTGTACAAGCCTTCGTGTTTGCCATCCTGACGGTCATTTACCTCAACGATGCGCTGCACCCATCACACTAATAGGACCACTCACCAACTTGACGTTCGGGCACAAAGCATTATCCGGCGTCGCAACGCTTAAGACTTCCAGATTATAGGAGATTCCCATGGAAGGTGATATCGCTCTCGGAATGAAATACATCGGCGCAGGCTTGGCTTGCTTCGGCATGATCGGTGCCGCGATCGGTGTGGGTAACATTTTCGGTAACTTCCTTGATGGTGCCCTGCGCAATCCATCCGCTGCTCCACAGCAGACAGGTAACCTCTTCGTTGGTGCGGCCTTCGCGGAAGCCCTTGGCCTCTTTGCATTCCTCGTCGCGCTTCTGCTCCTCTTCGCTGTCTAAGCGACTGTAGATCATATGACTTCATTCGTGGCGGTTTGAGATCGCCGCGGATACCCGACCCAGTGTTGCGCTGACGTATAAGGCGAGAGAATGGCTTCAATCTTTGTGATAATCGCATCGGCTGCAGACGCAGCGTCCGATCCGTTTCCGCCGCTTGATCCGTGGCATTTTCCGTCGCAGATTTTCTGGACGCTTGTGTTGTTCACCTTCACGTATCTGGTGCTGTCACGGGTCATCCTACCAAAGCTTGGCAGCACGATTGAGACGCGTCAAAGCACGCTGGCCGACGACCTTGATGACGCACAGCGCTTCTCTGATGAAGCTGAAGAGGCGCAAAAGGCGCTAGAGGTTCGCATGGCTGAGGCGCGTGCTAAAGCCCGCGAAACCGCAAATGCCGCCCGTGCCAAGATTGAGGCAGACCTCGCCGAAGAAACAGCCAAAGTTGACGCTGAAATTGCAACCAAGCTTGAGCATGCAGAAAGCCGCATTCGCGACATGCGCACAGACGCCATGGAAAACGTGGCCGAGATTGCTGCGGATACAGTTCGTACGATGACCAGCAAGTTTGGTGTCTCTGCAACAGCCGCGAAAGCGAAGTCTGCCGTCAAAGCGGCCTTGAAGGGATAGATCGATGATGGTTCGTTTTTCCGCACTCGCGTCCCTCAGTGCCCTCGCAGCCCCTATCGCCCTTGCAGCTGATAGCTATGGCGACAAGCCCCGCGATGAAGCTGTCGGATTTAGCTATCTGACTTATGGCTTCACGGATGTCACGACGATGGTCGCGCTTGCGGCACTGGTCGTTTTCCTCACTTTTGTTTGGTATGTTGGCGGGTTCAAGCTGATCTTCGGCGCGCTGGACAAGAGAGCTGAAACGATCCGCAATCAGCTTGAAGAAGCGAAAACACTCCGCGAGGAAGCCGCTAAGGCGCTGGCCGAAGCTGAACGCAAGGCCAAAGAAGCTGATGAGCTCGCCGATGATATCGTCAAACGCGCAAAAGCCGATGCTGAAGCGATGATGAAACAGGCTCAGGTTGATCTTGAAACCAAGGTCAATCGCCGCGAAGCCCAAGCGGAAGCCCGCATCGCGCGCGCTGAAGCGGATGCAGCCGCAGACGTTCGCCGCGCTGCTGCCGACGCAGCGACCGAAGCGGCTCGTACGATCATCTCCAAGTCTGATGACGCGGATGATTTGTTTGACAAAGCGCTCAACGAGATTGAAACGCGGCTGAACTAGGCCGCCTCACCTCAAACCTTCATAATCGGGGCGATTAGACCGCGCATCCCTGCGCGACGCACGTTTTCGCGTTTGAACCGGAACACTTCTGCGGGGCGCCCCCCTGTCCCTGCTTGCATCTGCCTAGTGCCTTCGACCAGTTGGGTCCGCTCCAACGCGCGGCGGAAATTCTGTTTGTGCAGGGTTTGGCCGAGAATCGCTTCCACCGTGTTCTGCAAGTCCGTTAGCGTGAAGCGATCGGGCATCAGCTCAAATACGACGGGGCGATAGCGGATCTTCGCCCGCAACCGCGCCATGGCTGTGGCCAGAATCCGGCGGTGATCAGAGGCCATTGCCTCTCCAAGCTTCACATCGGGATTTGGCACACCGAGATCCCGAACACATTCTTCAACAAGGCCTGCCTCATAGAGCAATTCATAGCGCTCCAGCACGCCTTCATCGGCCCAATCATGGTCGTCTATGCCAAAGGCTGTCATGACACGCACACGGCGGTCTTCACGTTCAGCCGACCAATCCAAAAGACGTGGCGCGATAACCTCATCCAGGAGCGCCGGACGCCCTGCGCGGTGATCTTCCCATGGGAAATGGCTGTACCAACCGCGCCAACGCGCATCGAACGCATCAGGCAAGCGCTCTGCCTCTGGCGTCAAAGCCAGGTAACCGACACTCACCACGCGAGAGTCCTCAGGTGCGCCTGTAATGCTCGCTTCCGGGCTTTCGCGGTCCCGGTCACCGAACGTATAAAGCTGTTCGACATAGCCGAGTTGGAAACCCGTCTGCTCTTTAACCCAACCGCGCAGCGCAAGCTCAAATGTGCGATGATCGACCGGATCAAATGTGCCAAAGGGAAGCGCCGTCACATACCCTTCGCGGCGTGTCGCAAGGACGCGCGGCTTGCGCCCGTCATAGGCGACGATCACGACGGATAGACCAATAATCAGGCTCATACACTCACCTTGATTTTGGACAACAGGTCTTCGACCCGCGCTGTGTATTGCGCTTGAGCGATTTGTGCCGCTTCCGGTTTCAAATCGATGTGCAGACCCTTAGGCGGACGACCAAAGAACCGGTCGCTTTCAACCTCATCAAACCCTGCTAGCTGCGTCGCTTCAAACCAGGCGCAGATATTATCCGCCTTTTTAATAAGACGTTTCAGACTGGCCGGTGTCTGCGCTGGCAAGCCGAATCGCGCATGGATCGCATGCGATAGCCGCGCTTCAACATCTTTATAGTCACCGCCGAGCACCGCCTTGAACGGTGAGATCATATCGCCAATCACATATTCAGGCGCATCATGCAGGAGGGCCGTCAGCCTTGCCTTCAGATCGAGCCGTGCATCCAAATGCACGCAAAGCGCCTCAACGATCACGCTGTGTTGCGCGACAGAGAACGCATGGTCCCCGCGCGTTTGCCCGTTCCAGCGCGCCACACGAGCGAGGCCGTGCGCAATATCCTCCACCTCAATATCAATCGCGTAAACAGGGGGCATGACAAACAGGGTTTCTGCAACCAAACCGGCCGCGCGTGTCTGGCAGCGTATGCTGTCAGGTCGACGCCTTGACCTGATTGATCCGTCCCCGATGGATATTGAGGTGGAGGATATTGCGCAC
>JBCBCO010000096.1:0-8097 GCA_038630445.1 Pseudomonadota bacterium
GCGGGGGCGGGGGGCGGTCAGATGGGCGGCGGGGGCGGTGCTGGGGTGGCCGCTATTGAAGGGGGGCTGGGGGTTGTATTCGAAGCCGAGTTGGAAGGACTGCGCCATGTCCTCGCCGTGCAGGGCCGCGATGAGGGTGAGCGCGAAGTCTATGCCAGCGGTGACGCCGCCGCCTGTGAACGTGTTGCCATCGCGGACCACGCGGCCCTCGGTATATGCCGCGCCGCAGAGCGCGAGCAGGTCGGTATAGGCCCAGTGGGTGGTGGCTTTCTTGTCCTTGAGCAGGCCCGCCGCACCGAGGATCAGTGCGCCTGTGCAGACTGAGGTGACATACTCAGCCTTTGCGCCCTGGTCTCGTACAAAGCCGAGGGTCTCGCTGTCAGAGATGGCGTCGGCTGTGCCGAATCCGCCGGGCACGCAGATCAAGTCGAGCTGCGGGGCTTCATCAAAGCTGTGCGTGGGCAAGACGGTGAGCGCGCCGTCGGTTGTCAGAGGGCCTTTGTCTTTAGCGAGGACGAAGGTTTCCGTATCCGGCATGCGCTGCAGGAGCTGGAGCGGGCCAGTAAAGTCAAGCTGCGTCACGTTTGGGAAGAGGATGAAGCCGAGTTTCATGTCTTGGTCTTTTTTCGGATGTGGTAGGTGAGCGCCATGGCGATGCAATGGCGTAGAGGTCTGGTTGGAAGGGGGGCATCGAGTGGCAAACGCACTTCCCTGTTTCCGATGAAGGTTAGCTCGTCATCATAGCGGGCGCGCCAGTCCTCAATCAGGCTGGTTTGGCAGTTGACATAGAGACCAAGTGTGTCCGGGCGTTTGTCTGACCATGCGATGCGAAGTGTTGTCCCGGCTTTGTTGAGGTAACTCGGCTCGCGCCATTTCAGGGTTTCGGTCAGGGCTTTGACCTCTGGCAATTGGTCCGCGGTTTCTAAGATCAGCCTTCGCAGGGTTTTCCAGACGCGCCTGGCGGCGGGCGGGTAAGTCTCCACGACTCTGATGACATCTGAAGGGATTGCCGGATGACTCACGGTTTCTTCGCTTACTTTTCAGGATTTGAGGCCGCGTCCTTGCGCCAGGGCGGGAAGCGGCGGTTTTCACCGGCCGTGTAGAGGCAGAACGGGTTGCCGAACGGGTCTGTCAGTCGGGCTTCGCGCCAGAGCCAGGTTTGATCTTCGGCGGGACTATCGAGCGTTGCGCCAGCCGTAAGGGCACGCTCGGTCGCGGCCTCGATATTGTCGGTCTCGAAATAGAAGAGGGTTGTGGAGGGCGTGACGGCGTCGACCAGATGCAGGGAAAAGGTTGTGCCCTCGCCGCCCGGCATTTCGAACCTGGCATAGTACTCATTTGTGTGAACGATCAGGCGCAGGCCGAGCGCGGTGTAGAAGTCTATGCCAGCGGGAAGGTCGGTGACGCCGATGGTGATTTGATTCAGATGCATGTTTCGACCTTGCCATAGGGCGGGCAACACGAATAGCGTCCGCACAAAAGAAAAGGGAGGTTGATCCATGTCATCTAATGAAGCGGTTGTTCTGTATACTGGATTGTTTGTCTTGCTGTTTGTTGGGCTGAAGCTGAATGCGGGGCGGGTTCGGATTGCGACGAAGGTGAACTTTGGTGAGGGGGAGAGCGATCCGATGACCCAGGCCATGCGTGTGCAAGGCAATGCGGTTGAGGATGTGCCGATTACGCTATTGGGGCTGTACGGACTGGCGGCTTTGGGCGCGCCGGTTCTGCTGATCCACATTTTGGGTGGGGTGTTTTTCCTGTGTCGTGTTGCGCATGCTGTGACTTTGGGCAGTGGGACGGGATCTGGTCTCGGGCGGATGCTGGGGACAATGGGGACACTGTTGGTGATGCTGGTGACGGCTGGGGCGGCGATCTGGCTGGCGGTGTTTTAGAGTCGGTTGCATTCAGTGACTGACCTGTGTGCGCCCATGTCTTTTGGGGAGGTGACGCTGTCCCCTGTTGATGAGGGCGATAGGGAGGGCCTGCGCGAGGCTGCCAATGATGAAGAGACATGGCGCTGGTACACGTATCGCGCCGATGGTCCCTATTTCGACACGCTGTTCTGGCCGGATTTTGTTGCCCATCATCAGCCGCCGGGTGAGTGTCACTTTGTTGTTCGCCATGAGGGGCGGATCGTCGGAGCGACGTGCTTCTTAGCGGTCATTGAGCAGCACAAGCGGTTGGAGATCGGTGGCACATGGTATCGCCATGATGCTCGCGGTGGTGTGGTCAATCCGACGTGCAAGCTGTTGATGCTGGAACGCGCTTTTGCCTGCGGGATGCAGCGGGTTGAGTTGAAGACGGATCGTCAGAATAAGCGATCACGCGCCGCGATTGAGAAACTGGGCGCTGAATATGAAGGCACGCTGCGGCGTCACATGGTGCTGCATGACGGCACGCCGCGCGACACCGTCTATTACTCGATTTTGGCTGAAGACTGGCCGCGTGTCCGCCATGGACTGCGCAAAAGACTGCAAATTAGCCTCTAAAGTAAACAGCCGACCCCGATTCTATTAACCCTTAGGCTTTTCAGGGACTTGAGCGTTAACCTTAATGCAAACCCTGTGCGGCACTCTCCACCTCGTCAGCCAAGGCGTTGGCACGTGATGGTGGGTGTCCGGACCCGCAGCAAAAAAGCAGGCCGGACACCTCTCAAAATTAGATGAGAGGAAGAGCTGATGGCTTACTCAGATATAAATATGGACATTGCACCTGAAACCGGTCTGTCCAGTGAAACCGCAAGTGGCGAAGAGCTTTATCGCGTCGGGCTTGCTTATTCCGAAGGTGTGGATTGCGAGCAAGACCTCGTGGCCGCGCACAAGTGGTTTAATCTGGCCGTGCTAAAGGGCTATGATGATGCCAAGATCTGCCGTGAAGAAATGGCGGATATGCTGGAAAAAGAAGACATCAAAGCGGCGCTGCAAGCGGCACGTGCTTGGCTTCAATTGGCAAACTAAGCCGGTCTGATTGCCGATCGTCGCGCCAGGATAAGCGCGACAAAGAGAGCGCACGCTAAGCCGATGGCCGCCGGGAAGAGGGCGGTGGTCCAGGAATAGTTCTCCAGCGCCAGAATAACGAACGCGTTTCGCAACGCGCCGATGGCGAAAAAGGTCGCATTTTCTTCGTGGGGCAGAGTGTAAGCCTTGCGCACAGAGGGGCCGAAGCCCAGCAGGTCGACCACGGTCAAGATAGCGACGGCTGAGAGCGCGCTTTCGGTGAGGAACCAGAGCGGTAATGCGCTCGCCGCCAAAGCCAGAAACACCCAATCCGTTTTGACGATGCTTGTGTCGGTCGCCTTTATCCATGACAGGATCGCGACCGAGCAGGTGATGAGACCTGAAACCCCGATCACCCATGCGCCTGCACCGCCGCCGTCTAGCAGTTGAGCGATGCTGACGATTAGCGTGCCAACGCCCCAGATGCACCATGAAAACACGTGTGGCTTGGTTTTGTCGCGAAAGATGTCCCGGATGTAGGGATAGAAGGCCACAAAGGTGAGGCCGAGGGCTATGGCCCCGAAGAGGTCTTTTGAGAACATTGGTTAAAGGCCTCTTGTTCGGCTGCCCTATGATTTAGCTGCGACGTACAAGATTCATGGCGGTTTCGACAGCCTCGTCAATGTTGATGTTGGAGGTGTCGATAAGGTGGGGGGCAACTGTCCACGATTCATATTCTTGTGCGCGTTGCTCGACGCGTTGCCATGTGACTTCGGGCATGCCGTCTATGCCGCGTGTTCGGGACTCAATGCGGGACTTGTGGGTGGCTTTGTCGCTGCAGATCACTTCGAGGAAAACTAGCTTTGCACCTGTAGCATCGGCAGTCTCGCGCCACATCTGGCGGGCATCCTCGACGGGATTCACCGCGTCGGCGATGACAGATATGCCGTATTTTAGGTTTTCGGCCGCTATGGTTCGGGCGACGCGATAGGCGGCGATGCCTGTGGTCTCAGGGGACAGTCCTGATCGCCACATGGCGGCCTCGATTGGGTCGACGGACACGATTGGGATTTGTAGGAGGCGGGCGATGGCTTCAGCAATCGTGCTTTTGCCGGAGCCGGGCAGGCCCGCCATAGCGATGAGTTTGGGAGGCTGAGTGGGTGTGTCCTGCTCAGCTCTCATTATAGCGATAACCGACGCCGTAGAGCGTTTCGATGGCGTCGAATTCCTTGTCGCTTTCGCGGAACTTTTTGCGCAGGCGTTTGATATGGCTGTCTATGGTGCGGTCGTCGACATAGATCTGGTCGTCGTAAGCCGCGTCCATAAGGCTGTCGCGTGACTTCACATAGCCCGGGCGTTGCGCCAGCGATTGCAGGATCAGGAATTCTGTTACCGTGAGACGCACGGGGTGGCCGTCCCAGCTGCAGGCATGGCGGTTGGGGTCGAGCGTCAGGCGCCCGCGCACGATGGGTTTGACGTCGCCGTCCTCAGGGCCAGCATCCGCGGCACGTGAGCGGCGCAGGACGGCTTTGACGCGCTCTGACAGGAGACGGTTGGAGCAAGGTTTGCGGACAAAATCGTCCGCGCCAATGTTGAAGCCGATAACCTCGTCGATTTCTTCGTCTTTTGAGGTCAGGAAGATGACAGGCAGGTCTGAGGATTGGCGGAGGCGCTTGAGCAGTTCCATGCCGTCCATTTTCGGCATTTTGACATCGAGGATGGCGAGGTCGGGTGGGCTGTCGGTCAGGCCAGTCAGCGCGGCGAGGCCGTCATGATAGGTGCGAACCGTGTAGCCTTCTGCTTCGAAAAAGATTTTCAGGGATGCGATGATGTTCTCGTCATCGTCTACCAGTGCCAGTGTCGCCATGGGTCAGCCTCCTCATATCGTGCCCGCGTTCGACGGGAGCGATCCTTAAGTGCCCTTGAACCACGGTTCGAAGGCCGCTGAAAGCCCCGTCATTTGAGATTTAGACTAAAAACAGGGCTTTAGGGCAGGGGTTTGCGGGGAATGGGGCGATTTCGGGCCGCGGGACGTTTACCCTGCCTTATTTGGTGTCTTGCCTTCACCTTTTGTCCGGATATGCTCCCAACATTGGTTGGAGGGTCGGATGCGTTTTATTTGGGTCATTGCTTTTTTTGGGGTCGTCTATTTCTTGTTTGGGGGATCAAATGGGTCTGCTCAGGCGCAGGAGCCTGTTCTGGAAGCGCCTCAGCTGGACGATTTTTTGGGGGCACGGGATTTCTATAGCCCTGAACTCTCGCCCAATGGGAAATATGTTTCGGGTGTACGCGTGCTAGAAGATCGCGCACATCTCATTGTCACGCCTTTGGGGGAGTCTACTGAAAAGCCGCGCCTCATTCCGATTGATGACACTCATCTGAATTGGGTCGAATGGGCGAGCGATGACCGTCTTCTGCTGTCGATTACAATCTGGGTTGATTATCGAAATGGAAAGCGACTGACGTTTGACGATTTCGATGATCTGTCGCGGCGAACGCTTCCTGTGCCGGTCACGCGTGTAATGGCGATGGATCGGGACGGGACGAATCCAGTCTTCATGTTTGAAGACGATAAGAAAATGAACCGAAATTTCTATCTTGGAGGAGTGGTCAGCTTTCTCCCTGATCAGCCCAACCACATTCTTATGGCTGCTCGAAAGCTCGGTGATCTCGACTTGTTCAAAGTCAACATTGTGACCGGTGAGACAGAGCGTATCGCCGTCGGAACGGAGCGCACCTATAGCTGGTATGTGGACAGAAATGGCGAGCCAGCCTTTCGCTTTAACGTCAATAGCAGGGGGACTGTTGTTATCATCTATGCCCGTGAGGATCGCGAGAATGGCAAGATAAAGTGGCGCAAGACCAAGACGATCCGTCTGAAGGATACCGAACAGGACAAATCGGCGACGGAGTTTCAGCCGCTGTATCCCGGGCCGGACGCAACCACTTACTATGTGGCTGCAAGGCCTGAAGGGGAGGATCGGACGGGTATTTATCTCTATGATTTTGAGAAAGACGAGTATGTCGAGACCATTGAAAAACATGACCGTGTCGATGTTCAGAATGGCATCTGGAACCGTTCGACCCGCGAATTGCAGGGCGTCACCTACTATGATGACCGCTTCACAATAAAGATGTTTAATCCAACGATCCAGGCCCATCTGGATGGGTTGGACCAGTTTTTCGAACGAAAACTCAATCTTGTTCCTATGGGATCATCACAGGACGGAAAGACCTGGTTGCTTTATGTCGACGGCCCTTCTGATGCCGGTACATATTATACTTACAATACCGATGAGGCCTTTGTTGAGCCTATGGGCGTTCAGAAGATCGATTTGATTGGAAAAGCGCTCGGCGAGACTGAAATTATACAATACACAGCACGCGACGGCCTGCCATTAAGCGGGTATCTGACGCGGTCGCAGCTTTGGAAGGACGGCGATCCCTTGCCGCCGCTCATTATGATGCCGCATGGCGGGCCTGAGCTGCGGGATATTATAACTTTTGATCAGACTCTGCAGGTCCTTGTGGCGCATGGCTATCAGGTCTTTCAACCGAACTTTCGCGGTTCCTCCGGATTTGGACGCGCTTTTGCGGACAAAGGCCGACGCCAATGGGGGAAGGCGATGCAGACCGATATCGAAGATGGGTTAGCCTATCTTGAGGCGGAGGGCTTCGTTGATCCCGACAATACGTGCATCATGGGCGGGTCCTATGGCGGGTATGCAGCGCTTGTTGCAGCCACGCTAACCCCGGATTTATATGAGTGCGTGATTGCGTCATCCGGACCGAGTGATTTGCTGAATTTTCTAAAAACAGAACGCAAAGAAGAAGGGCGGAAGTCTGAAGCCTATAAATATTGGGTCGATCACATTGGTGACCCGCGTAAAGATAAAGAGGCCTTAACCGCCGTATCGCCGATTAATTTCGCTGGTCAGGTTGTACGGCCTATAATGCTGATCCATCCTCGCGGTGACGCGATTGTCTCTTATGACGAAACGGAACGCATGGCCAAGGCGCTGGACGATGCAGGTGTGGCCTACACGCTGCTGACGCTTGAGGATAGCAGCCACACATGGCGCTCTGATGAGGATGAGCGAACGGAGTTTGAGGCTGTACTGGCCTTCCTAGACGAGCATTTGCCGGTGGGGCGAAACGTTGAGGGCGATGTGTCAGTGCCTGCGCGCATAGCGCCTCCGACGCCATAGTGTGAAAATCGATCATACACGCCTGAGGTGTGGCCACCGAAATCTCTTCT
This sequence comes from Pseudomonadota bacterium, assembly GCA_038630445.1. Lineage (GTDB taxonomy): Bacteria > Pseudomonadota > Alphaproteobacteria > Caulobacterales > Hyphomonadaceae > Henriciella. Next base: position 7,195 of record JBCBCO010000096.1, read on the forward strand.
TCACAGGATTGTGTTCGCGTTTCTTGGATTTCGTGCCTAGATAAGGGCGAGTTGATCTTGAACAGGAGCTGATGAGCCATGAGCCACGATGTCTACACACCGCCGAAAGTCTGGACCTGGGACAAAGCGAGCGGGGGCCGGTTTGCGAACATTAATCGTCCGATTGCGGGGCCGACCTCTGAGAAAGAGCTGCCGGTGGGCAAGCATCCGCTGCAGCTCTATTCGCTCGGAACGCCGAACGGGGTGAAAGTGACGGTTTTGCTGGAAGAACTTCTGGAGAAGGGGCATTCCGGCGCGGAGTATGATGCCTGGCTGATCAATATTGGTGATGGCAGCCAGTTCGGCAGTGGGTTTGTGGATGTGAACCCGAACTCGAAGATTCCAGCACTGATGGATCACTCGACCGATCCGGGCACGCGCGTCTTCGAGAGTGCGTCGATCCTGTTCTATCTGGCTGAGAAGTTTGGTGAGTTTTTGCCTGCCGATGGTACAGGCCGTGCAGAGACCATGAACTGGTTGTTCTGGCAGATGGGATCAGCTCCGATCCTTGGTGGCGGGTTTGGTCATTTCTATGCCTATGCGCCGGAGAAGTATGAGTATCCGATCAACCGCTATGCGATGGAAGTGAAGCGCCAGTTGGACGTGTTGGACCGCAATCTGGCGGACCGTGAATACCTCGCGGGTGATCAGTATACGATCGCGGACATGGCGGTCTGGCCCTGGTATGGCGCGCTGGTCAAAGGCCTTGTTTATGATGCAGCAGAGTTCCTGTCCGTGCATGAGTATACAAACGTTATTCGCTGGACCGATCAGATCGCAGAGCGGCCAGCCGTGAAACGCGGACGGATCGTGAACAGGACGTGGGGCGATGAAAATAATCAGCTGCCTGAGCGTCATGATGCA
>JBCBCO010000097.1:0-8023 GCA_038630445.1 Pseudomonadota bacterium
CAATGAAGAGGGCGAAGCCGAGATTACAGCGCTGGACATTGCCAATGCGCTCGAGATTAGTCCCTGTGCCCCTTGTAGAATGATACGCATTTCTTCTTCGAAATTATCAAACAAGGCCTGGATGAGTGCATCCTTGCCCTTGAAGTGATAGTAAAGGTGACCGGGACTAATCTCGAGCGCATTGGCAATGTCCAGCGCTGTAATCTCGGCTTCGCCCTCTTCATTGAACAGGTCGAGGGCCGCTGAGAGAATGCGATCACGCGTTTTCATGGGATCGTTCTAGCGTAAAGACATGAGAAGCTCGATAAGGAATTAGATAAGTTCTTTCATATCAGAGTTGATATTATTTAGGGTTTATGCGGTAACTGCGTAACCACGATCAGGATTTTAAAGAGAATTGTGGGTTGGAGGATGTGATGCGTGAAGAAAACGAGATTGCGGCGAATGCTGCTGAGAGCACCAATGCGTTGAACCCGCTGCTGGGTGGCATTAACCGTCAGGAATTGTTGGGTGCGGTCGCGATGATGTTGCGATCTAGTGTAACAAACCCGCTGACCACAGCGAAATATGCCAGCAAGATTACCAGAGACAATGCGGCTGCTATGCTCGGACGGTCTGAAGTTGCGCCCGATCGTAAGGATCGCCGCTTTAAAGATCCGGCTTGGGCGCATAACCCTTTCTATAAGCGCGGTATGCAGACGTATCTGGCGACGCAGAAGAACCTTCAGGATTGGGTAACCGATCTCAAGATGACAGAGCTTGAGCATGCGCGGGCCAAGTTTGTTATGGGTATGATTACAGATGCGCTTGCGCCGACGAATTCTCTGATTGGTAATCCGAGCGCGATGAAGCGCGTTGTCGACTCCGGTGGCATGTCGCTCCTCAAGGGTCTGAAGAATGTCTACAGCGACATCACGAAGAATGGTGGCATGCCGTCTCAAGTTGATGGTCGTCCATTTGAGGTCGGTAAGAACCTCGCTGTCTCCAAAGGAAAAGTTGTTTGGCGTGACGAAGTTCTTGAGCTGATCCAGTATCAGCCACTTACGGAAGATGTGCACGAAATTCCGTTCATGATCATTCCACCGCAGATTAATAAGTTCTATGCGATGGACCTGACCCCGATGACCAGCATGGTGCAATTCCTGTTGGCCTATCAGCAGCAGCCTTTCACGGTCTCTTGGCGCAACCCGACCAAGAAGAATGCCGACTGGGGCTTAGAGAAGTATATCGACTCTCTGTTCAAAGCGTCGGAAGTTGTGCGCCGGATTACAGGATCTGAAAAGATCAACATTTCCGGTGCGTGTTCCGGCGGGATTACGACGGCGACTTTTGCGAGCATGCTGGCTGCAGCCGATGATGACCGGGTCAATTCACTGACCTTCATGGTTTGCGTTCTGAACCCGCGTCAGGATGACAGCGAAATTGGCGAGATTGCTTCTGAGAACAGTCTTGAGATCGCTCGGAAACTCTCAAAACGTAAAGGTGTTCTGAAAGGCGATGATCTGGCACGCATGTTTGCGTGGATGCGGCCAAATGATTTGATATGGAACTATGTCGTCAATAACTACCTGATGGGCGATGATCCACCACCGTATGACGTTCTGTATTGGAATAATGATACGACGAACCTGCCAGCGCAGTTGCATTCTGATTATCTCGATATGGCGCTGGAACAGCCATTCGATAATCCGGGAGAGGTTGAAGTTGCAGGACACTTCGCTGATCTGTCGAAAGTGACGTGTGATGCCTTTGTTGTGGCGGGCGTAACCGATCATATTACACCTTGGAAAGCCTGTTATCGGACCACAGACCTTTTGGGATCGGAGAATATTGAGTTCATCCTGTCATCAAGCGGGCACATCCAGTCCTTAATCAATCCACCAGCCAATCCGAAAGCGAAGTATTTTTCTAATCCGGATATCAACCTCACAGCGGACGACTGGGCGACGAGCGCTCAAGAAGTGCAGGGGTCCTGGTGGCCGCGTTGGGGCGACTGGATCAAAGAGCATGCCGGTGATCTGAAACCTGCGCCTCAAGCCTGTGGCAGCGAGGACTTCCAACCCATCTGTAATGCACCAGGTGAATATGTGCACGAAAAGTCGTAAGACGGTTCTCACAAGCTGAGGATGAGAGCGATGGCAAAACAACAACCAGAGCGTGCCCCTGATATTACAATGCGCGAAGTCGGGCCCGTTACCTTGCGCACTGCGCATTGGCCGGCGCCTGAAGGCTCTGATCATCTGCCGCTTCTCTTCTTCAACGGGATAGGGGCGAATCTTGAGCTTGCCATCCGCCTTGGGGATATGTTTCCGGACCGTGAAATTATCACTTTCGATGTTCCCGGCGTGGGCGGCAGTCCTGTGACTCGCTGGCCTTACAGGGCTTGGATGCTGGCGCGCTGGGCGCGGGAACTGCTTGATCAGTTCGGTATCGGTTCAGTTGACGTCATGGGCGTCTCTTGGGGCGGCGCAATGGCGCAACAGTATGCGATCCAGTATCGTAACCGTGTCGGCAAACTGATCCTCTGTGCAACCACAGCCGGCATGACAATGGTTCCGGGTCGGCCGGCATCGATCCTAAAGATGGTTGATGCACGGCGTTACACGGATCCGAACTATATGCGGGATAATTTCGCGACACTTTATGGCGACCTCGCTGATGAAAGTGCCGGTCATCATATGGACAGTTTGATGTCACCCGATCCGAAGGGGTACATCTTTCAAATGCTCGCCTTTGCAGGCTGGTCGAGCTTGCCTTTCATTCGGTTCCTAAGGATGCCTGCGCTTGTCGTGATGGGCGAAAAGGATGCGATCGTTCCTGTCGCAAACGGGCATATCCTCAACTTTGGTCTTCCGAACAGTCGCATGACAGTGATTCCGGATGCGGGCCACCTGTTCATCGTGACCAAGATGCAAGAGTCCCGTGACATCATCACGGATTTCCTGAACGAAGATACGCTTGAGGCGAAAGCGGCCTAACCGTCGTCTTCGCTAACGACGCCCATCAGCCAAGCGCTGACGTCGCCTTCGTCTTCACCGCGCCATGCTGACCAGGCCGTTGCGCCGATCATACCGGAGCGTGTGTGAACCCGCTCGACCCAGCCATCGTCGCCTTCAGGACCCATTTCGAGCGCATGGACACCCCATAAGAGCTGTGCGCGGCGCAGGCGGTGTTTGTCGTTTGAACTATAGAGGATCGGCACAGGACCGCGCTGGCGGGAGAACCGGATGAGACGGCGTGTCGAGCCGGTCCGAAGGGCGAGAGCCGTTGCACCTGCATTTCCGGCCAAGCGGAAGGCAGCGTCGGCAATAATGTCGACAGGCAGATCATCCTTCGCGCCGCCGCTGAACTGGTCCATCGCCTCGCGGTGGTCTTCAGCGCGCTCGGTGGCGCTCATGATCCGGTCCATGATGGCAACTGCTGTCGCTGGATGACGACCTACGGCGGTTTCAGCGGATAACATGACGGCATCGACGCCCTGATAGATTGCTGTTGCGACATCGCTGGCTTCAGCACGGGTCGGGGCCGCATTGTCAATCATCGATTCCAGCATCTGTGTTGCCACAATCACAGGCTTACCGGCGGCGCGTGCGGCTCGAATGATGCGACGTTGGATGACAGGGACGTCTTCTGCAGGAAACTCGACGCCGAGATCACCGCGCGCAACCATAACGCCATCTGTGGCTTCCAGAATTGGATGGAGATTCTTGATTGCGGCAGGTTTTTCCAGCTTGGCGATCAGCGGCGCTTTATTGGTGATGAGCGCTTTGGCTTCGTGAATGTCTTCCGCGCTCTGAACGAAGCTTAGCGCAACGAAGTCGACATCTAGTTCCATCGCAAAGGCGAGATCTGCGCGATCTTTTTCGCTTAAAGCCTGTACAGGCAGTGCTTTCCCACGAACAGTAAAGCCTTTGCGGTCAGAGAGTTCACCGGGAAGGGCGCAGGTGACTTTTGGCGTTTCGCCAGCTTCGCTAACTGTAAAGCGAACCATTCCGTCATTGGCGAGAATTTCGTCCCCGACGACTAGGACGTCTAAAATCTCTGGATGAGGAACCGGAATAGTGCCCGGTTGATCTGTTGTTTCACCCGCAACCAGTGACAGCGTTTCATTGAAGCCAAACTTTACTTTGCCACCCGGAAATGCGCCGACTCTGACTTTAGGACCTTGTAAATCAGCGAGGACGCCAATCGGGCGTCCCAATCGTGCCTCAGCCCGGCGCACGGTTTCCAGCGCCATGCGGTGATCTTCGTGTGTGCCGTGACTGAAATTCAACCGGAACACATCGACACCTGCCATCGCGAGCATCTCGACGACCTTGGGCGACCGCGTCCCTGGGCCGAGTGTTGCGAGGATTTTGCTCTGTCGTTTCCGGATCAGTGGAGTAGGGGGCATACTTCGGGTCTCTTCGTTACGAGACCCGAATACGGTGCATTCGTAGCGTCGTGCAAGCTTTATCCGGCGACTTTTGCTTGCTGTCGTTTGATCGTGCCAGAGAAGTTCAGGACCGGCTTGCTGTCAGCGGTCACGACGCCACGCACGAATGTGATCGAGCGTCCGCCGCCCATGATCTCGCCGCGGGCTTCCACGAAAGCGTTTTCAGGTGCGCCCGCGAGAAATTCACAATTAAACGCAACCGTGACGCCATATCCGTCATCTTCCATGCCATCGTGGGCGAGCGCGAAGAGCGCGAAATCAGCAAATGTCATTAACGCGCCGCCATGCATAACGCCGCCAGCATTCATATGCCTGTGTTCTGAGCGGAAGGCTGCGACCGGGCCGTTTTCATCCTTTTTGAAGTAAAAGGGTCCCGCTATGTCATGTTCGAACGGTTCGCCGGGCCATGTCATCCACCCGGCGAATTCGCCGTCTTCAATGGTTATAGATTGCATCTATTTCTTCATCCGCCCTGCAACAGTCTTACGGAACTTGTCGCCATAGGGCGGGCGGACCATGGCGAGGACTTCGCTTCCGGTTTGTGTGTAGACAGCTTTCTTGTGGCTAAACTCATAGAAGCCGTCGCGACCGTGATACGCACCCATGCCGGACGGGCCGACGCCCCCAAAGGGCAGGTCTTCCTGCGCGACGTGCATGATCACATCGTTCACGGTCACACCGCCGGATGTGGTATTGTTGAGGACCATGTCGCGTTCAGCGGCGTCTTCACCAAAATAGTAGAGGCCCAGTGGGCGCTGATGATCATTGATGTAGGCAACCGCTTCGCTGGTCTGTGTGTAAGATTTGATCGGTAGGATGGGTCCAAAAATTTCGTCCTGCATGACTTTCATATCGTCAGTCGGATTTACTACGATGTGCGGCGCCATTTTGTGGTGAGGCTGCTGGGTGAAATTATCGCCCGCCGGATTGATTTCGATGATCTCTGCGCCTTTTTCACGGGCATCGTCGAGATATGAGTTTAGGCGCTCATAGTGGCGCTGGTTCACGACTGAGGTGTAATCATCATTGTCTTTCAGGCCATCTGGAAACATTTTCTCGACGGAGGCCGTCGCCGCTCCGATAAAGTCCCGTGTCTTCGCTTCTGGGACAAAGGCGTAGTCTGGAGCAAGGCAGATTTGGCCTGCATTGAGCGTTTTGCCTGCCATGATGCGGGCTGCGGCTTTGTCCAGGTCCGCGCTTTGACCCAGAATGACAGGGCTTTTACCGCCAAGTTCAAGCGTTAGCGGAACGAGATTGTCTGCTGCTGCACGCATGACATGGTGTGCAATGGACGTCGCGCCTGTGAAGATCATGTGGTCGAAGGGAAGTTTGGAGAAAGCTGCCCCGACATCAGGGCCACCGGTCACGACAGCGACTTCTTCTTCAGTATAATATTTCGCAATCAGCTCTTTCATCAGTTCGCTGGTGCGCTCTGTGAATTCAGACGGTTTGATCATGGCGCGATTGCCTGCGGCGAAGACGTTTGCCAGAGGTGCAAAGGTTAGATTTACCGGGAAGTTCCACGGGCTGATCACACCAATCACACCTTTCGGCTGATATTGGATTTGAGCCTTGGAGCCGAGTAGTCCGAGCGGAAACTCGACCTTACGCTTTTCCGGCTTCATCCACTTCTTGAGGTTCTTCTTGGAGAATTTCAGAGCCCCGATAGAACCTGCAATATCGGTGAAATTCGATTGATCGATCGAGCGATGACCAAAATCTTCAGCCATAGCTTTGGAGAGCGCTTCACCATGTGTGACCAACAGGTCGATGGATTTGTCGATCCAAGCGATCCTTTGCTCCGCACTTGGAATACCATCGCGAATGTTTGCAGCCTTCTGCTTGGCGAGTACCTCGCCCATGCCTTCCGCTGACATCATGTCCAGAGCCATATCCGTTTCTCCCGGGTCGTATTATCGTTGACGTAAACGATAACGTCGTTTGCGCGAATGACAATAAGAAGCCACCAAATGCGAGGAAAAGAGCCTTTTTCCTTTATCAAATCGCTCTGAGAGCCTGTGCAAGTCCGGTTTCTCACACTCCCCGCTTGTATGCGCTTGCTTTGGATATCGACCACTATACGCAAGACACTATGTACCGTCTTGTCTATGTCAGCACAGCCAATAGCCATATGAGTGATGAGGACATCGCTGCCATTCTCGACGTGTCGCAGTCGAACAATCATGAGCGCTACATTACCGGTTTCCTTGCCCATAACAATCAGAGCTTCATGCAAGCGCTTGAGGGCGAAGAAGAAGAAGTCATGGGTATCTATGATCGCATCTTGAAGGATGATCGTCACTTTGGCGTTGTTCAAATTATTGGTGAAAGCATCAAGGAACGCGCGTTTCCGGAATGGGCCATGAATTACTTCCGTGCTGATGATCCAGAGGCGGGTGCGATGGTTATCCGCCACGATGACCCAGTTGATGGGCTTCTGCCCAAAGAGATGCCGCGTGAACTGCTCCATCTTTTTACCCGTTTTCTGCATATTGAGACACCCGGCGCGTAAACGCTCTGGAAACAGGTCTGCGCTACGATCCCATCTGGTAAAACAGGTGAGATGCTATGGACCGGGATCTACAAGTTATGATGAGCCGTGTGGCACGCCTTGGAGAAATGTCTGAGGGAGAGGCTAGGCGGATTGTGGGACAGGTCTATGAAGACGGTATTGTCAGTCGCGGTGAAGCCGAAGCCCTGTTTCGTTTAAACGACCAACTCGCCAGCGCAGACCCGCAGTGGAAAATGCGTTTCACCGAAGCGGTCAAAGATTATCTTCTAACCCGTGAACCGCCTGAGGGATGGGTTACTGAGGAAGAAGCCGCTTGGCTTATCGCGCAGGTTGATCATGAGGGTGATCACGCCAGTCTGGAAGAGATCGATCTTCTCATTCATATCCTACGCTATGCTGAAGGCGCGCATGAAAGCCTGTTCGACTATACGATGAAAACTGTTTCAGCGCGGATCGCATCAGAAGGGGCGGTTAGTGCAGATATGGTCGAGCGCATGCGGTTTCTTGTTTTTGCTCGTGCGGGAGATGGCGCGAGTTGGGTTAGCCGCGATGAAGCGCGTGTTCTGTTTGAAACTAATGACGCGGTTGCCTTTGCCAAGAATGATCCGAAGTGGAATGACTTCTTTGCACGCGCGATTGCCAATCATTTGATGGCGCGCGCGCACCCGGATCCTGTCTCTGAGCAGGAGGCCTTACGCCGTGAGAACTGGGTCAAAGATACTGGTAGCGGGGCAGGCGGCATGTTCGCGAAGATGGTTGGATCATTCGGAAACGACTGGTTCAAGAATGTCACCTATAGCAGTAAGAAAGCGGCTGAAGCGCGAATGAAAGCCGCGGATGCTGCACATCGGGCCGCTGAAAAAGTCACTGAAGACGAGAATGCGTGGTTGATGAAGCGGCTTGGCTGGGACGGCAAAGTCAGTCCGGCTGAACAGGCGCTGCTTGAATTCCTACGCGCTGAAGTTCCCGGGTTTGTAGAAGGCCTAGCGGTGGCAGCTTAATCCATGTTGATGACCAACTTAGCAATTGGATTACCACTGGTCATCTTGGCTGTGGTCATTCACTTTGTCGGTTTG
>JBCBCO010000098.1:0-7956 GCA_038630445.1 Pseudomonadota bacterium
AACCCGTCAGATGGTCTTGAATTTCCTGAATGGCGGTGCCGCGGCCAACGTCTTTGCCGCATCGATTGGCGCGACGGTGCAGGTCGTCGATGCGGGAGTTGCAGGTGGTCCGATCCCGCATAACGATTTAATTCAACGGCGCATCGGCGATGGCACTCGAAACGCCATCGAGAGCCCAGCGATGACACCAGATCAAGTTGATCAGGCGCTCCAGGCTGGCGGCGAACTTGGACGCGCGATCGAAACGGATGTTGCCTGCTTTGGTGAAATGGGAATTGGCAACACGTCATCAGCGTCCCTACTCGCTGCGAAGTTGCTGGGCCTGCCGATCGCAGATCTCGTTGGAAGAGGGACGGGACTGGATGATGAGGGGCTTACGAGGAAACTCACTCTCCTCGAAACAGCGTCTAATCGGACCCCGGGGACGCTGGACGCCAGAACAGCTCTGAGCGAATATGGCGGCTTCGAGATCGCAATGATAGCTGGTGCCATGATTGGGGCTGCCGAAAATCACCGTATCATCCTCGTCGATGGTTTCATTGCGACAGCGGCGGCGCTTTCAGCATCCAGACTCGATCCCGAATGCGAGAAGGCATTTATCTACGCGCATCAGTCAGCTGAAGCCGGGCATGTCATCATTCTCAAAGCCTTGAAGGCAAAGCCACTGCTCAATCTGAATATGCGTCTAGGGGAAGGAACAGGCGCCCTACTCGCTTACCCCCTCGTAAAAGCGGCCGCGGCCATGCTGCGCGATATGGCGAGCTTTGAAGATGCGGGTGTTAGCGGGCCTGCATGAAGTCTGAGGCTGCATCCTTTCTGCTGGCGGTTCAGTTCCTAACGCGCGTGCCGATCGGGCACCTCAATGTCTACACGCCAGAGCGCATGACGGCGGCCACCCGATACTATCCTCTGGTCGGTCTCCTCATCGGAAGCTTGTGCGCGCTGGTGTTTGTCGCGTCCACCATCCTATTGCCAACAGTTGTCGCAGTCCTGCTGTCAATCGCCGCTGGATTGCTTCTGACAGGGGCGTTTCATGAGGATGGCCTAGCGGACACGTTCGATGGAATCGGTGGCGGACTGACACGAGACCGCGCGCTTGAGATTATGCGGGATTCCCGGCTTGGAACTTATGGAACGCTAGCACTTATAGCCGCTTTGGCCCTAAAGGCAGCCACGTTTATATCTTTGCCAGCAGTCATGATCCCAGCCGCACTGATCGCAGGTCACGGTTTGTCGCGCCTATCAAGCGTCATCGTGATCGCAACGAGCCGCTATGTCCGCGACGAGGGAACAGGTAAGCCCGTTGCAAGCGGAATTTCCAATATAAGCCTTTTGGTTGCTCTCACGACAGGAGCTGCGATCATCGCAATTTGGTGCCTCGTCTATCCAAGCCTGGCGATCGTCTGGGCTCTAGGCGCGATGGTAATCGCCCACGGTTTGATGCGCGTCTTTTTTGAACTAAAGCTTGGTGGCTACACGGGCGATACGCTTGGCGCGGTTCAGCAGGTCAGCGAGATCGGCTTCTATCTAGGTCTCCTCGTATGGGTCTGATCTTGCTGCGCCATACGACACCGGATGTGGCATCGGGCATCTGCTACGGCCAGACAGATCTGGATGTCGCGAGCAGTTTTCCGGAGGAAGCCGAAACCGCTTTCTCGAAACTGCGGCCTTTTGAGAGCATCATTTCAAGCCCCCTCACCCGCTGCCGCAAACTGGCAGACTTCATTGCTGCCAAAACGCGACTTTCCGTTCAAATCGATCACCGTCTTATCGAGATGGATTTCGGATCGTGGGAGGGCCGCGCCTGGTCTGATATTTCGCGGGTAGAGATTGATGCATGGGCTGATGACTTACTTAACGCCCGCCCGCATGGCGGCGAAAGCGTTGCCATGCTCCGCGACCGCACGCTTGAGGCACTCAAGGACATCTTAGAACGCAAGATACCAAAACTCGTCGTGACCCATTCCGGCGTTATCAAAGCGGCCTTAGCCAAGAGCGATCAAACCGAAACGTTCAACACACAGATCGACTTTGGCGGCCATGTCACCATATCTGAACTGGAAGGAGATGAAGATGAGTGATGCCGACGCCCATAAAGCCGAAATGCAGAAACTGCAGGCGGAACAGAAACGCAAAACGAGCGAGGCAAGCGACCCCGGTCGAGGCCTCATTCTCGTTCACACAGGCGATGGAAAGGGCAAATCTAGTTCAGCCTTCGGTGTTATCATCCGCGCATTGGGGTGGGGTCATAAAGTGGGTGTCGTCCAATTCATCAAAGGCAAATGGGTTACCGGCGAGCGCCAATTCTTCGACAAGCTCGGAAGCGTCGACTGGCACACAATGGGCGAAGGGTTCACCTGGAACACGCAAGACAAGGGCCGCGACACAGCCGCCGCATCCGCTGCGTTTGAGAAAGCCACAGAGATGATGACGAGCGGCGACTATGACCTCATCGTACTGGACGAAATCAACATCGCCCTGCGCTATGACTATCTCTCAGTGGAGACCGTATTGGAGGCCCTGAAAGACCGCTCAAATAGCACCAGTGTTGTGCTCACAGGCCGCGATGCGAAACCTGAACTTTGCGACTACGCCGATCTGGTCAGTGAAATGGTCGAAGTGAAGCACCCCTTCAAAGCCGGTATCAAAGCTCAACGCGGGATTGATTTTTGAGGCCTGACATCGCCCAGACTGTAAAACCGCTTTTAAATTCCAGCGTCGCGCTACACGGAATCTGGCTAGATTTTGACTTGGGTGAACCCATGAAAGTCTTGAGTTGGGCCATTAACCGACCCGGCCTTGTTGAAGCGTCAAAGATTGTCTGGCGGCAAATTAACCCGGACACGCTGACGGAAAGTCTTGATGTAAACGCCTGGTTGGACGCTGAGTTGAAGGCACGAGACGCACAGGATGCTGTCGCCTTTCTGACCTCACGCACGCTCGCAAACGTCGTTGAGCACAGGATTAAAAGACCTGACTTCGAGCTACATTGTGTCACGACGGTCGGTCTCGGTAATGCAGAGCGTGTTGGTGCGCGTGTGAATGAGAAGCGCGAGACAGTCGGCACGATCAATATTGCGGTCGCGACCAATTTAGGTCTGAGCGAGCAGGCCCGCCTCGAAGCGATGGGCATTATCGTACAGGCCCGCACGACAGCTGTTCTCGAGCAACGCCTCAGCCTCCCTACTGGTTACGCAACCGGTACTGGAACCGATTGCGTCGCGATAGCCAGTCCCGATGGCGATACGCTCTACACAGGCATGCATACGGAATTCGGCGAGGCGCTGGGTCGCGTTGTTCTCAATTGCGTTGCCGAAGGTGCACGCGAGTGGCGTGCGCAGAAGAGTGCCGAACAGCTTTAGCGCGTGGATTTGCGAATTGACAAAGCCATAACAAAACCACATACGCACGCGCAGATGGTGCCTTCGTTACTGGGGGCTAAGAGGGAAGTCGGTGTAAATCCGGCGCTGTACCCGCAACTGTCAGCCATGAGTTGATGGCCAATATGTCACTGGATCCCCGCTCAATACGGGCATGGATCTGGGAAGGCGGCCTGAAACTGCGATTGGTGAGCCAGGAAACCTGCCATCGCGTCGTTCGTTCCGGGCCCGGGAAAAGGCTTTGGGGGCGGGAAGGCCGAGCGTACGCTCGAAACCTCTCCTTTGAAACGGCATCGTAAAGGCCTGGCCGCCTGCGCAGAGTTCACGCTCTGTGGGTCAGACATCGTTTCATATGCGTGCCCATTTTGACAGGTGGCAGGGTGCGAGAGGGGTAACCTCATGTTCTATAAAACCGCGCTGCTTGGCGCTGTCTCACTTTCACTTGCATTGCCTATGATGGCTCAGGAAAGTGAAGAAACCACACTCGATACAGTTATCGTCGAAGGCTCCCGCCTTGACCAAGCCGCAACAGAAATCGGCTCCAGCGTCACCATCATCACGGCTGAAGACATTGAAGAGCTGGGCTTTGATTTCGCGCTTGATGCCGTCGCCTCCGCACCCGGCGTGACAATCAACTCAAACGGCGCATTCGGCGGCCAAGCCAGTGTGCGTATTCGCGGTGCAGCGACAGAACAAACGCTTGTCCTGATCGACGGTATCCCGGTCAATGATCCAAGTTCTCCCGGCGGTGGTTTCAACTTTGCACGCCTCGACACGGAAAACATTGAGCGCATCGAAGTCCTGAAAGGCCCGCAATCAACGCTTTGGGGCACAGACGCAATTGGCGGCGTGGTCTCCATCATCACAAAGCGTCCGGGCGACGGCCTCGGTGGTAGCGCCTTTGGTGAATATGGCAGCTTCAATACGTTTCGCGGTGGTGCATCGGTTGAAAATGGAAGCGACATTGGCGACTTCCGCCTGGCACTTGTCACAACCACAACTGATGGCATCTCAAAAGCTGACGAGAATAACGGCAATACCGAAGATGACCCTTACGAGGCACTGACTCTCTCAGCCAAAGGTGGCCTGAACTTCGGCGATAAGGCGCGTCTTTCAGCAGACCTTCTCTGGACCGACGCTGAGGCTGAATTCGACAGCTTCGTCTTCGGCAATCAGGGCAATGTCGGCGATGGTGCCGAAGTCAGTGAAACCCAAGAACTCTCCGGTAATCTTGCCTTTGAGGCCTCACTCTTCGATGGGCGTCTTGAGAATCTCGCTCTCATCGGTTTTTCGGACATTAAACGTGAAAACTTCACCAATGGTGCGCCAAGCTTTGATGCAAGCGGCGACCGCTCAATCCTACGCTATCAGGGTACGCTCAACATCAATGAGACAAACACGCTGGCCTTTGGTGCAGAGCGTGAAGAAACCCGTGTCGATGGCGATGAAGTCTATATCAACGGGCTCTTCGCGCTGTATGAGGTCAAGCCAACCGAGCAGTTGACCCTCACCGGTGGATTACGCGTCGACGATCACGAAACCTTCGGCAGCGAAACAACCGGCCGGGTTGCGGTCGCGTTCAACCCGAACGAAACGCTGACGCTTCGTGCGAGCTGGGGCCAAGGCTTCAAGGCACCAACGCTGTTCCAACTCTCCGGTGGTGGTTTTGCTGCGCCAAATCCAAATCTCCAACCAGAAACCTCGCAAGCCTTCGATGCAGGCGTCGACTGGCGCTCCCGCGATGGCCGCCTGTCTGCGAGCCTGACCGTCTTCGATGCAGATATCGAAGACCTGATCAGCTTTGCATTCTCTGGCTATTTCAATGAAGCCGAAGTCGAAACGCAAGGCGTTGAACTTGCAGGAAGCGTCGAAATCACGGACTGGTTCGGCGTGGAAGCAAACTACGCTTACATTGATGCAACTGACACAAACGGTAATCCTTTGCGCCGTATTCCGGAACATTCCGGCGATATCAGGTTCCGTATTGATCCGGAGGGTCCATTCTCCGGCGCGGTTCTGGTTCGCTATAACGGTGAAGAACCAAACAGCGCGACCACACAGGTCGATGGCTGGACCCGCGTTGATGTCAACGGAAGCTATGACCTCAACGAGAGCGTCGAACTGTTCGCGCGGATCGAGAATCTCCTCGACGAAGAATACCAGCAGATCCTTGGATACGGCACGCCGGATCTCTCAGGCTCTGTCGGCATTCGTCTGAGATACTAGACGCGAATGGTGAGGCTGACCGTCCTCGTCTTGAGCCTCTGGCTCGCTGCCTGCAGCGGTGAGCCAGGGCTCTCAAGCACGGATTCTGACAGACCCATGCGGATTGTCAGCCTCGACTATTGCGCCGACCAATACGTTCTCAAACTCGCAGACCGCGAGCAAATCCTCGCTATATCGCCAAGTGCGGTGAAGGACTTCTCTTACATGCGCGATGAGGCGGTTGGCGTCCCCACTGTGCGTCCGCTCGCTGAAGATGTGCTGATCCTGAAACCTGATCTTGTTGTCCGCTCCTTTGGCGGTGGACCAAATGCAGGCGTATTCTTTGAGCGCGCGGGCATTCCCGTTCTACAAGTAGGCTGGGCCTCGAATGTCGATAGCGAGGAGATGGGGTCTATCCCTTCCCTGATTCAGAGCATGGCCGATGGCCTAGGACACCCTGAACGCGGCAAAGCTCTGGTGGCTGAGTTCCGCGAACGGCTGACCGCAATTGAAACGCAGCAAACCGGATCAACGGCACTCTATATGACGCCCGCAGGCGTCACGACAGGCTCTGGCTCTCTCGTCCATGAAATGATGGTGACAGCAGGACTGGTAAACTTTCAAGAGAATGCCGGCTGGCGCTCCCTTCCCTTGGAACGCCTCGCCTATGAACAACCGGATGTCATAGTTGCGTCTTTCTTTGAAACGCTGACCAATCACCCGAATGCCTGGAGTGCCGCGAAGCACCCAGTGGCGCGCAAACAGTTGGACGGTCCGGATGTGATCCCGCTGCAGGGCGCATGGACCGCCTGTGGCGGCTGGTTTATTATGGATGCGATTGAAGCGCTTGCGGAGGGAGGGGTAGAATGAGCGTCGGTCGCTGGCTCACACCCGGCCTCGCCGCTGCGAGCCTGCTCGCCATCTTTGCCGCCTGCCTCCTCGGCTCAACACCGCTTCCAGCCGACCGCGTCTTCGCAGCCTTTCTCGGCGGTGCAGATACGGGTGACCGACTCGTTGTTTGGACCATCAGGTTCCCTCGCGCTCTGGCCGCTTTCCTCGTTGGGGCCGCTCTGGGCTTAAGCGGTGCAGCTCTGCAAGGGCTCTTACGTAACCCCCTCGCTGAGCCGGGCGTGCTCGGCGTCTCGGCAACAGCCTCACTCGCCGCAACTTTCTCGCTCTATTATGGATTGGTCGCGTTCAGCCCTTGGATCTTGCCACTCGCTGCCATTTTGGGTGCCCTCGCCGCGACGGGGCTCCTCGCTCTCGCTGCCATCCGCACTCGTTCTGTTGTGACATTGATCCTGATCGGTGTTGGCCTATCAAGCTTCGCAGGCGCACTTATGAGTCTCCTGCTCAATATCGCCCCTAACCCGTTCTCCCTTTCGGATATGATCAGTTGGATGCTAGGCTCCGTTGCCAATCGTAGTTTTGACGAGATCATCCTAGCCCTGCCTTTCTTGATCGCGGGAAGCGCCATCCTGATTGCCACAAGGCGTGGACTATCTGCACTGACCCTGGGCGAAGAAGCCGCAAGCGGTGTTGGTCTCAACCTACGTAACCAGCGTATTTTCACGGTTCTAGGTGCGGGCTTGGCCACAGGCGCATCCGTCGCGCTTGCAGGCGCGATCGGTTTTGTCGGCATTGTTGCCCCGCATCTCGTTCGCCCCTTTGTAAACCATGATCCTGCGCGCTCACTGATACCTTCCGCGCTCCTCGCAGGCTTCATCCTCGTTATCGCCGATATTGGCGTGCGGATCATTCCGACGACAAATGAGCTGAAACTCGGCGTGGTCGCGGCACTTCTCGGAGCCCCTGTCTTCGTTTGGATCGCCATGCAGAGGCGGGCGGCCTATGACTAAGCTCACCGCCAAAAATCTGACCGTAAAAGTGAAAGACGCCACGCTTGTTGAGGCTGCTAGCCTTAGTCTTGTGCCGGGCGAATTCATTGCCCTTCTTGGCCCGAATGTCGCGGGTAAAACGAGTCTTATCCGTGCTATGCTGGGTTTGGAACATCCCACGGACGGACACGCCAGCCTAAATGATGAAGACACACGCACGCTTAATCCAATCGAGCGTGCGCGCAGCATTGCCTACCTGCCACAAACTCGCCCACTCGCATGGCCAAATACGGTCCGCGATGTCGTTTCCCTTGGCCGGTTTAGTCATGGCGCGGCGCTCGGACGTTTGAAAACCGCAGATGCTGAAGCCGTCGACCGCGCGATTGAGGCCTGCGATATCAAGCACCTTGCAGACCGGAACGCAGATACCCTCTCTGGTGGAGAACTCGCTCGTATGCATTGCGCCCGCGCGTTTGCAGCTGAAGCCCCGCTTCTTATCGCCGACGAGCCCATCGCCGCGCTGGATCCCCGTC
>JBCBCO010000099.1:0-7909 GCA_038630445.1 Pseudomonadota bacterium
AACGCCCGTACCCACTCAAACCGAACGCCCGGATTGGCGGCTTGTGATCCATGGCGGGGCAGGGGTTATCCTGCGCGAAAATCTCAGCGATGAGCAGGAAGCCGCCTATCGCGCCGCACTGAACGAGGCGCTGGAGGCCGGCGCCGCAGTCCTGCGCGACGGTGGTTCAGCCGTCGATGCCGTCCAAGCTGCCGTCATTCCTATGGAAGACAATCCACTCTTCAACGCGGGCGTCGGCTCGGTCTACACTGCTGCCTATGAGCATGAACTCGATGCCTCCATCATGGATGGGCGCGACCGCAATGCAGGCTCTGTCGCAGGCGTCAAACGCGTCAAGAATCCGGTCCTTGCCGCGCGTGCGGTGATGGATCAGTCCGAACACGTCATGTTCGCCGGTGAAGGCGCTGACGCGTTCGCGGCCTCCATTGGCTTGGACATGGTCGACAATTCCCATTTCAACACAGAACGCCGCCTACGTTCCCTAGAAGGCGTCCTTGAGCGCCGCGCACGCACCAGCGCTGAAAAAGCCGGAACCGTCGGTGCCATCGCGATTGATAGGGACGGCAATGTCGCCGCAACGACAACAACCGGCGGTATGACCGCTAAGGCCGCGGGCCGCATCGGCGACGCGCCTCTGATTGGTGCCGCGACCTATGCCCAGAACGGCGTCTGCGCTGTCTCAGCCACAGGCCATGGCGAGTACTTCATTCGTGTTGGTGTGGCGAAGACAATCTGCGCGCGGGCTGAACTCGCAGGCGACGATATCAGAGCAGCCGCTCAATCCGCGCTGGATCAAGTGGCCGATCTCGGCGGAGACGGCGGCGTCATCGTCATGGATGGAAATGGCCACTACGAGTATGTTTTCAACTCACCCGGCATGTATCGCGGCATGATTGATCCAGACGGTAGCGAAACCGCGATTTTCGCCGAAACCGAATAAGAAAAACCCGCCCTCTTTCGAGAGCGGGTCAATCTTAGATATCCAGCGATGGTTACTCGCCTGCACCGGGTAGGACGACACTATCTATGACGTGAATAACACCATTAGACGCATCAACATCCGTCGCAACAACAGTGGCCGTTCCGCCATTCTCGTCTGTCAGGATAACATTCTCACCATCAAGGCTAACGGTCAGCGTGCCCCCTTGTACGGTTGTGGCTTCAAATGAGCCACCACCATCCGTGATCGCTGCAACAACGTCAGCAGCCATAACTTCACCAGCCACGACGTGATAGGTCAGCACACCTTGCAGATCAGCTTTGTTTTCCGGCATCAAGAGCGTCTCAACCGTTCCGGCCGGTAATGCCGCAAACGCATCATTGACGGGTGCAAACACCGTAAACGGACCGGCGCTGTTTAGCGTATCGACCAGTTCAGCGGCCTGGACCGCAGCAACCAGCGTTGAGAAGTCTGGATTGCCAACAGCAACTTCAACAATCGTGCCAACGGCCGCTGGTTCTTCTGCAGGCGCCTCCGGCTCAACGACCTCAGCGACTTCTTCAACGATCTCTTCGACCTCTACAGGCGCTTCAGCTTCAACCGGGGCTGTATCGTCGGTCTCCGCGCCTCCGCAGGCGGCAATAAGCGCGAAAGCGGATGCGCCAAACAGGGTTTTGATCGACAATGTTTTCATGAGGGAAACTCCTTTTGTATGACCTCAACCCAGTAAATAGGGCAAAATTCCTTTCTGACGACACTGTGCCGCTTGGCAGAGGGTCACCTCTTCGCTTATGCCAGCGAAGGAATGGAGGCCCTTAATGAGTAAAGACTGGGATAAATCCCGCTTGCCTAGTCGGCATGTCACGGAAGGACCCGCGCGTGCGCCGCACCGCAGCTATTACTATGCGATGGGTCTCTCGACCGCTGATATTAAGAAGCCGTTCGTTGGCG
This sequence comes from Pseudomonadota bacterium, assembly GCA_038630445.1. Lineage (GTDB taxonomy): Bacteria > Pseudomonadota > Alphaproteobacteria > Caulobacterales > Hyphomonadaceae > Henriciella. The sequence goes on from JBCBCO010000099.1 coordinate 1,892, forward strand.
TCGCGAGCTGCTGGAATGAAGCCGCACCCTGTAACACCGCGCTCATGCGTCAGGCCCATGCCGTCAGCGCAGGCGTCAAAGCCGCAGACGGCACGCCGCGCGAGTTCTGCACGATCACAGTCACAGACGGCATCGCGATGGGTCATGAAGGCATGCGCTCTTCGCTGGTGTCGCGTGACTGGATCGCCGACACGGTCGAGCTCTCCATGCGCGGCCACAGCTATGACGCGCTGGTCGGAGTCGCAGGCTGCGACAAATCCCTGCCGGGCATGATGATGGCCATGCTGCGCCTGAATGTGCCGAGCGTCTTCCTCTATGGCGGCTCAATCCTGCCCGGCCAGTTTGAGGGCAAAGACATTACGGTACTCGATGTGTTTGAAGCGGTTGGCAGTCATGCTGCGGGTTCAAACGACATGACGGAAGAAAAACTCCGGGCTTTGGAAAAGCTTGCCTGTCCAGGCGACGGGGCGTGTGGTGGCCAGTTTACCGCAAATACCATGGCCTGCGTCAGCGAAGCGATTGGTCTGGCTCTGCCGCTCTCCTCGAGCCTGCCTGCACCTTACCTCGACCGCGACGAATACGCTGTCGCCAGCGGCAAGGCGGTCATGCGCCTACTAGAAAGCGGCCTTCGCCCGCGCGATATCTGCACGCGCGAAGCCTTCGAAAACGCCGCAATCGTCGTCGCCGCAACGGGTGGATCGACGAATGCAGGGCTCCATCTCCCCGCGATGGCGCATGAGTGCGGTGTACAGTTCGAGCTGAAAGACGTCGCCGAAATCTTCGCCAAGACCCCATACATCGCTGACCTGAAACCCGGCGGAAATTATGTCGCCAAGGATTTCGGCGAAGTGGGCGGTGTTCCGATGCTCATGAAGACGCTGCATGAAAACGGCCTGATCAACGCCGATTGCATGACGGTGGCAGGCAAAAGCTGGCGCGAAATCCTTGAAGACGTGACCTGGGACCCGGATCAGAAAGTCATATATCCCGCCAGCGCACCGATCACCAAAACCGGCGGCGTTGTCGGCCTCTGGGGCTCGCTCGCGCCAAATGGCGCCATTGTGAAAGTCGCAGGTCTGCACAGTCTGAAATTCACCGGTCCAGCCCGTGTCTTCGACGGCGAACAAGCCTGTTTCGAAGCGGTTGAAAAACGCGAATACAAGGAAGGTGACGTTCTGATCATTCGCTATGAAGGCCCCAAAGGTGGCCCGGGCATGCGTGAAATGCTATCCACGACGGCTGCGCTCTATGGCCAAGGCATGGGCGATAAAGTTGCCCTAATCACCGATGGCCGTTTCAGTGGCGCAACCCGCGGCTTCTGTATCGGGCATGTCGGACCGGAAGCGGCTGAGGGCGGCCCCATTGGTCTGCTCGAAGACGGCGACATGATCACTATCGATGCAGAGAAAGGCACGATTGATGTCCACATGACGCCCGCGCAACTCGAAGATCGCAAGCGTAAGTGGACCCCACGCCAGACCGCCTATGGCAGCGGCACACTCTCCAAATTTGCCAAACTCGTAGGCCCGGCCCATCTTGGTGCAACGACCCATGAAGGGTTCGCCGGAGAGCGCCATGTCTACGCCGATATCTGACCCAGATAAGACGCTAATCGACCCTCTCATCCAGCAGGCCATGAACGGCCTGCCTGATGATTTTTCAGACTTCGCACGGATTTATCAGAACGAGCTGCGCCCAACGCTTTTAGGTCGTGAGGGCGAGCGCCAAGCGGCTGCGCAAGAGGCAACACGCTGGACGTGGATCGGCATGTCTATCGGCGTCGTCGGCGCAGCCCTCGCCCTGATGATCGCACGTGTGCCTCAACTGGCCATTGTCGCGGGCGTCATAGGCTTTGCCGTGGTCGGGGCAGGGCGCTCTAAGCTCCGCAAATTCTCCCGCGAAGCCAAAACACTACTCGTTCAACCCGTGGCCCAACAGTTCGATCTCGCTTTTACAGAGGACCCCGGCCACCAATCCACCATCCTGCACATTCATAAGCAAGGGCTCGTCCCCGGCTGGGATCGCGCCAATTTCGAGGACCGGATCACAGGTGTGCGTCGCGGCGTCGAGTTCGAATTCTTTGAAGCCCACCTCGAGGACAAGCGGACGACGACAGACTCCAGAGGGCGCACCCGCACCCGTTGGGTTACCGTCTTTAATGGCCAATGCCTGCGCTTTCGCTTCCACAAGGACTTTCTCGGTCAAACCCTCGTCACGCGCGATAGCGGCATCTTCAACATTTTCGGCAGAGGCGGCGAGTTGGACCGCGTTCGTCTGGAATCCCCTCAATTTGAAAAAGCGTTTGAGGTTTATTCCACCGATCAGGTCGAGGCGCGCTACCTCCTGACACCAGACCTGATGCAGCGCTTGGTCGAGCTTGAAAAGACCTTTCGCGGAGGTGGCCTGCGCTGTGCCTTTGTCGGTGGTGAGATGCTTGTCGCCCTCGAGGGCGGCGACCTGTTCGAACCGGGCAGCATGTTCACCCCGCTCGATAATCCAGACCGTATCCGCGAACTCCTCGACGATTTCGCCGCGATCTTCAATCTCATCGACAGCTTCGCCGATCCGGACGAACGCTTAAGGTTGGGGCGCAGCAAACCAACACGTTAGCCGCGCCCCATTTGGGTTGCGTTATCGCATCGCAATACGCGTCCCACCCACACTGCTTGGTGTGACCTTGAACGTCTCATCAGCGTAGCCATTGTCCAACATGAACCTAGCGAGTGATTGATAAGACACGGTTCGGATCGGTTTGCCGCGATGATCGCCGAGTTTCACCTGCTCATCAATGAGAGGGCCAAATAGGCGCGCAATCGGCCCCGTCTTAATCGTGCTGGCCTCAAAATGTGCTGAGAGGTTCAGTTTGAGCTGTTGATAATCCGTTGTCTGCCAAGCTGCCGCAGCAACCACATCGAGCAGGAATTCCGTGCAGTTCTGATACCTGTCATCAAACGGTGATGCGATGACTGAATAGTCGGCGTCATGCACAGCTTCATAGCGGCCATCTGCCATCATCGTCATAATCCGCTTCTGCATCGCTGGTGTCGGAACGATGACAGCAAGATCCTCCGCCTTGGCTCCGGTCACAAAATCAAATGGGAAATCCTGAACCAGCTCGGATTGTGTTCGCGGTAAGGTCTCTCCATCACCGTGGAACAGGTTCCAGACAACATAGCCCTTCATCGTCGAGCCATCCTCGCGCTGGATTGGTTGATAGACCCAGAACGCGCCATGTGTGTAATCGATCCCGTCCGGTAATTGATCGCGATCGCGCCCCGCGCGAAACACAATCGCGACGCGCGTCCCGTCAGTGGCAAGCATTTTCTCAATGTCTTTTGAGTAGTCGGCGGCCTCTTCAGAGGTGAAGTACGCATTGCCAATGCCACGACCCGAACCGCTGTCGGCCAACGCTGGGCCAGCTGTCGTCGTAGCCAGCGCCGCCAAAGCAAGCCCCGCGAGAGTCGATTTAAAAGATCGTCTCATGCCTATTGCTCCCCGGATTTGGTGTCCGCATCAGGTTTGCGCGGCACATGCGGGATCGGTTGAGCCATCGCGATATCGTCATCGACGCTCAGAGGCGTATTCGCTGTGTCCCAGAGGTCACCTGCAATTGTGGTTGCCGCACTTCCGGCGCTTTCAGTCGTGGCGCCGACAAGGGCCAATGGAACAGCAACGGCACCCAGCGCGACTTGCCCGCCGGACGCAACAATGCGCGCAGACGCTTCAGCGCTGTCACCGGTCGCTTCTGATAAATTGCCGAAACTATCAGCGGCTGCAACGCCGCTTAGGCCCAGTGATGTCAGGCCGATCAGGGTTACTTTGATGGTCTTTCTCATCCTGCTCTCCTCTGTTAGTGAGCGATTGCTCATATAAACGAGAGCATAAAATATGCAATCAATTACTCACAAATTTTAGATTAAACTTTTACAAGGTTGATCAATACCGAAAAATGGACCGTCCCTTGAACAGTGGGCTTGGCCACCAAAGATCCTGCTCAGACCGCCCGGGACAATGCGCTTGCCTCTTGTGCTTTACGCAAAGGTGCGGTTTGAAGCTGCAAGAGCCTCTCTGGCGGAATTGGTAGACGCGACGGATTCAAAATCCGTTTCTGGCAACAGAGTGCCGGTTCGAGTCCGGCGAGAGGCACCAAATTACACGACTGGTTAAATCGACTGGTCATCTTGCCTCCTAAATCATTGATAATATTGAATATTACTGAATGCTGCACGTGTTCAAACCCGTCGCCACGGGCATATTGCAAATGCTCCGAAAATGAGAGGCGCAGAACAAGCCTTCTGAGCGCTAAGTGACCGGAATCCCATAGCTTTTTCGGTGCTGAGAGATAACGCACAGAGTGTTCAAACATCGCCTCAAATGAGAGGGTTGGTTGCCCTAAATTTTGTGATCTTTCAGTCAGTATTTGTTGTTTCTGTTGAAGCTTCTCGATTTCAGCTTCAAATGCGGCAGCGACGCGTACATTGTCCGCGCTCACAATTCGTTGCACGAGCTTTGCGATATCGTCCTCAATAGTCGCCGCTTCTCTCTCAAGCGCTTTCTAGCGACGTGCCAAATCGTCTCTGCGTTCATCCCAACGCAGACGAAGCATGTCTTTAACGATGCCGAGAAGTGTTTCAGACGGGCTTAGGGACCGAAGCAAGTCTGTGAACTCACCCTCAATTGTGTCTCTGGCAATCGTCTTGCCTTTTTGAGAGCACTCTTTGTTGGAGCACCTATAATACGCGTAGTACTTGGTCTTACCCTTAGCCACAATTTCCTGAAGTATCTCGCTCATTGCCTCGGCGGCGACTGCCTCTCAAACTTTCATGGCGCTATCCGTTGATGAACTGGACCAAATAAGCGGTTAGTCTGTTGTACTCAGGCAAGGTTTTCAAGAGCCGTGGGTGTTTTCGCCTAATGGTTCAATGTACGCAGAAACCGCCCATCCACTTTGCGACCCAATGCGGCGTAGTCTTGATCTGAAGCAGATAAGGCGAGAGATAGATATTCTCATAGGAACTTGGGCATAAGCAGGACACGAAGGCCGCTTCCTTAAAGTGCCGTTCTACTGAGAATACCGACAGTTACCCTGAACCAATTTAGCGTCAAAATACGCCTTCTTTTTTGAGTGGAAAAATAAGGTCATCGAGCGCTTTGATCTGGCAGGAGCTTGCTCGCATTTAGGTTTTGTCTTGCATGGTTTTCTAGAAAATGCACACGGTTTCGAGTGAAGGATAAAAATAGTGAGCGAAACAGTCAAAGAAACCAACTTACTTCTAAGGGATTGGCGTTCTGGAGATTTGAGCGCCCGCGATGAACTCTTCGAGCGTCTTTATGGAGAATTACGTAAAGTGTCGGCCGCGCTGTTGAGGGGCGAAAGCAATTGCTCTTTGTCAACAGGGGATTTGGTCAACGAGGCCGTGATGCGCTTGATCAAACTGGATCGGATGGAGCTGAATGACCGCAGCCATTTTCTTGCCCTTTCGTCTCGCGCCATGCGACGCATACTGATTGACCATTCAAGGAAAAAGAGCGCGGATAAACGTGAGCATCAGAGAGTTACACTGATCACTCAGGTTGAAGGTGGCGCTCAACGTTTAGATTTAGATCGATTGGACAAAGCGCTCATCCGTCTCGCGGTCATTGACGCACAAAAAGCTGAAATTGTTGAATACCGCTATTTTGGCGGACTCAGCCTTGCCGAAATCGCAGAAGTCATGGGGACTTCGGAATCGACCATCAAACGTAAATGGCGCGTGGCACGTGCTTGGCTTGTAAATGCGTTGAAGGAGTTAGACCGTGACAAGTGATCCGACCCTCGAGCTACGCGCTTTAGAAGCATTGGAAGCGGCGTTCGATCAGCCCAGTGATAACCGTATAAAGTGGCTGGAGGCGGAGTATGCTGGAGATCCCGCAGTCATCACGCGCGTGAAGGAGCTCCTTATGACGTGCTGCCCAATTTTCGGACCATTTAAGGTTGGAATTTTCCATTTATGATCCCGATTGGGAGAAGGAAGATTC
>JBCBCO010000009.1:0-37099 GCA_038630445.1 Pseudomonadota bacterium
AACAACCCGACATGCGCGCCGTTCGCTGACCCGCCAGACAGATATCATGTCGTTCACCAGTTCGCGTTTGCGATCAGGCCTTAGAGCTTTCGTTTGATAACATCCTGAAGCATCGCCTTGTCCAATGACAGGTCTGCTACAAGCCGTTTGAGTCTTGCGTTCTCCTCGTCCAGCTGTTTGAGCCGTTTCATCTCTGACGGCATCAGACCGCCATATTTTTTGCGCCAATTGTAAAATGTCGCCTCGGCAATACCCGCCTTGCGGCAAACTTCCGCAATCGGAGTTCCTTCTTCGGCTTGGCGCAAAATGAATGCAATCTGCGCATCCGTGAACTTACTTCGTTTCATCGAATCTTCCTTCTCCCAATCGGGATCATAAATGGAAAATTCCAACCTTAAATGGTCCGAAAATTGGGCAGCACGTCAATAGTTGCCTTCATCCGGTGTTCTTGAATCGCCTCTAGCGGCATATTTGATGCCGTTCTCCAAAATAAAAGTTTCGGGTCCTTCCCCCTTTATATATTCGATCGCACGCATCTTATAGACCATGCCGCCATCAGTGGAGATGAGCCGCTGCGCTGTCGCCAGAACAATCCATTCGGCATCTTTGATAGCGGCGTCATGATTGACGTACATATGTTTTGGGGGCGCGAAGCAAGCGTGGGCGAGTTGCGACAGTAAAGTCGTCAAAATTATTGTGAGCATGAAAAAGCGAAACATGGGCGTCACCTAGAAGTGTAATATTATTATATTTTAAGGGTGGCGTCTACGTCTAATCCGCCTCATCCTCATATCCCACGAGCCGCAGTGGCCGCGCTTTACGTCCCTCTAGCTCCGCCCAGCGCACAAGCGCGTCCTCGCGCCCATACGTGATCCATAACTCTTCCGGGTTCACATCGCGTACGGTCTGGGTCAGCTCGTCCCAGTCAGCATGGTCTGACAGGATAATCGGCAGCTCTACGCCGCGCTGTTTCGCGCGCTGGCGAACGCTCATCCAGCCGCTGGCAAAGGCGAGGACCGGATCGGGAAAGCGCTGGCCCCATTTGTCGACAAAGGCGGAGGGCGGGCCGACGACAATCTGCCCGCGAAATATCTCCTGCTGCCCACGTTTGCCTTTAGGGATCGTGGCGGTTTCCAGGGGCCCGAGATCGATGCCGAGATTTTCGTAAATCGTATTGATCTTCTCCACCGCGCCATGCGTGTAAATCGTCTTATCCCAGCCCGCCTCGCGCAGCAGCTTGATCACGCGCTGTGCCTTACCCAGCGAATAGGCCCCGACAAGGTAGGTGCGGTCGGGGAACAGCTTGATCGTCTCAATCAGTTTCGCAATCTCTGCGTGGTCATCGGGATGGCGAAACACAGGCAGGCCAAACGTCGCCTCAGTGATGAACACGTGTGCACCGGGGACAACTTCAAATGTCTTACAGGTTGGGTCCTCGCAGCGCTTATAGTCGCCCGTATTGACGATGCGCAGACCTTTCCAGTCGACGATAACCTGCGCAGATCCCAGAATATGACCCGCCGGCACAAAGGTCACGCGCACGCCGTTGATCTCAACGCTTTCACCAAAGTTCAGCGGCTGGCGAGAGGCCGTAAAGGCCTCGCCATAGCGCGCCTCCATGATCGCCAGCGTGTCTGGTGTCGCCAGGACCGCACCATGCCCCGCACGCGCATGATCGGAATGGCCGTGCGTCACGACGGCCCGATCAACCGCGCCGCGCACCGGATCAATGTAAAAATCCCCAGGCGGACAGTAGAGGCCCTTGGGCGTCGGGTGCAGAAGAAGGTCAGGCCGGATCATAAAATTGATTTAGGTCTGCTGCCGGGAATAGGAAACTGCCACTGTCAGGGCACTGCAAAGTCTGGCATGAGGCAGTAATGAGTGAGACAGGACCTTCAATCCGGCAAGTCAGCGATGGGCGCGCAGGCAATGCCGCGCAGGTACGCGCGATTGTGGCCGCTCTGCGCGAGCCTGAACGCTGGGCGAAACTCTCCCACATTGCAGGGCAGGGCCATCGCGATGAGCCGCTTGTCCTGTCACCCCGCGCGCCATGGATATGGCTACCCGGCGCGCGCTGGCCGTTTCCGCTGGCGGCTTTGCCAAATCAGCAGCGAGACCTGTTCCAGCCGCCTTGGCCCACGCTTTGGATCGCGGCTGGTCGGCGGAGTGCGCCTTACACGCGCCTGGTGAAACGTTTGAGCGGTGGGGCAACTCTTGCGATCCAGATGCTTGATCCAAAATGCGATCCCGCTGATTTCGATCTGGTCGTGACGCCCGAGCATGACGAGCTAAGCGGAGACAACGTGATCACCACGGTCGGCTCGCCATCGCATTTCTCTGCCGAAGCGATTGCGCAGGCCAAGAGCGATTTTGCGCACCTTTCAGAGAGAAAAGCCAAGACAGCGATCGTGATTCTGGGCGGTGACTCAAAGGCACACAGGTTCAGCGATGAGGCCGCAACGCGTCTGATAAACCACTTGCGTGCTGTTTCAGAGCAGGACTGGTATCTGCGTATAACGACCTCCCGGCGCACACCGGCGAGTGTTTCTGAGGCCGTGAGAGCCTTCGCCACAGAGACCGGGTCAGATTTTTGGGCAGGTCCCGAAGATGGTCCAAATCCGTATCTCGGCTGGCTACTCCATTCAGACGCCGCGATTGTCACTGAAGACAGCGCCAATATGCTCTGTGATGCGGCATGGCACGGATTGCCCGTGCATATTGCGCGCTTGGAGGGTGGATTGCTCAAGTTCGATCGACTGCATCAAAGCTTAATTGAGAGAGATGTCGCGCGCTGGTTTGAGGGGCAGATTGAAAGCTGGACTTACAAACCCCTGCGCGAAGCCGGGCGGGTCGCGGATATCATCATTGAGCGTTTGCTCAGTCGATAAATGACTCAAACGCTTCAAGTTTGACGGGTTTTCCCAAAACAAAACTCACGCCTCTCTCATACACACCCTGCAAAGGTGATGGAGCAGACCATGGACCAAATGATCCCGATCATAGCAGCGCTCATCCTGCTGAGCGTCGCGGGTCTTGCTTGGAAGATCTTCCGGCGACGGCTCGAGGCGAAGGCGAGTACCGCTCCGAAAGGTGCCCCTGAAGACCGGACCGACACCTCAAACGTGCGCGTTGACTATACCTCTCGCGACAGGCTCATGACCCAAGCGGAGGCGCAGGCGTTTCGCATGCTCTACCGGAAGTTGAACGGCGTTGGCTATCTCTGTCCCAAGGTTCGTATTGCCGATTTGATCAGCGTCCAAACCCCGGATGCGCCGAAGCAGAGACTTCGCGAACTCTCAAAACTGTCCCAGAAACATGTCGACTTTGCCGTCATGTCGATAAAGGGCGATATCCTCTGCGCAGTTGAGGTCAATGATCCCTCTCATCGCACGCCAAAAACCATCAAACGCGACCAGTTTGTAAATTCGGTGTTTGAAGCTGCGAATATACCTTTATTTCGAGGCGATCTCTCCGAACTAGACGCGCATGAAGGCTTGGATGAGTTTATCAAGAACCAACTAGCGAAGAGAGTCGCTAGGAAAACAGCTTAAAGAACAGCCTGAGCCACTGTTGCGTCCAGCGCAACCTCATCACTTTCCCAGCACCAGGCTTCCGGCCGCTCCATCAGCGCGCGGACGAGCTTGTTATTCATCGCATGGCCCGGCTGGTAAGCTTGATAAGAGCCTGCAATCTGCGCGCCTGCGAGATAAAGATCACCGACAACATCCAACAGTTTGTGACGAATAAACTCATCGTCGCTGCGAAGGCCTTCAGGGTTTACGATCTCGTCGCCATCGATCACGACAGCATTGTCGAGAGATCCTCCGCGTGCGAGCCCCATTTTCTTCAATGTCTCAACATCCCGCGCGAAGCCGAATGTGCGCGCGAAAGCGATATCGCGCGCAAACAGGCCCGGCGCGAGGCGCATCGACATTTGCTGTGTGCCGATCGCTTTGGTCTCAAATTCGATCTTCGCGCTGAGCGTCAGAATATTATCCGTGGTCGGGCTGATCCGTGCCCACTTGACGCCGTCGCGAACCTCAACCGTCTCCAGAACACGAATTCGTCGGCGCAGCGCACTTTGGGTTTTGAGCCCGGCTCCGAGCATTAGCTCGCAGAAGACAGCCGACGAACCATCCATGATCGGCACTTCAGGGCCGTCAATCTCAACCAGCAGGTTATCGATGCCAAGCCCCGCACACGCTGCCATAAAGTGCTCAACGGTCGCAACGCTCGCGCCGTCATCACCTGTCAGCGTCGTGCCAAGCTGCAATTCAGTGACCAGGTCGCCCTTCGCCGCGATCGGAGCCGTGCCAACCATATCTGTGCGTTGAAAGCGAATGCCGAAGCCAGCCGGGGCAGGCTTAATCACCATACGGGCCCGTGCGCCGCTGTGGACGCCAACGCCTGCGCAGATCACGGCGTGCTGTAATGTCGATTGAAACTCTACTGAACTCACAGAAACTCTCCTAATAGGCGACATAGAAGCGGGTCTGCGCCCCGATCTCAACACAAGCTGTGTTGCGGTTTGTTACGAAAAAGCCGCCCCGTCTGGAGCGGCTTTTGATTTGGGCGTGATTTCACCGCTAATTATTAGCGGATCGACGCAAAAACGCAGGGATTTCAAGGTCTGCATCGTCAAAAGCAGCCGGTTCCGGATGATCATCCGGAGACGAAATGATCGGCATCGCCGTATCTTCATTATCAGCCTCAGCCATCGCTTCACGGCGCCAGCCAAACAGGTTGGAGAATCCGGCTGAGCCTGTGTCAGTCTCTTCAGAAGGCTTGCTGAACGCAGCATCGGCGGAAACGGTTTCAGTCCCTTCAACGCGTGGCATGCGTGCAGGGGGCAGGTCGCGCCCGCGGAAATCAGGCCGTACATCCGGCTCTGCCGGTGCTCTCGTTTCCGGAACAGCCTGAACCAGCGGATTGACGATAGACGGGGCAGGGGTCGTCGCCGTCTCAACGACTGGCGGCTTGATCGCGGCCTGTTCGGCCTCATCGAGCCCCGCTGCAACGACGGACACGCGGATGCGGCCTTCCAGTTCAGGCTCAAACGTCGAGCCGAGGATGATATTCGCGTCTTCGTCGACCTGACGGCGGATTTCGTTCGCGGCCTCGTCAAGCTCAAACAGCGTCATGTCATAGCCGCCGGTAATATTGATCAGAACGCCTTTTGCGCCTGCGAGCGAGATGTCATCAAGGAGCGGATTATCGATGGCGGAACGCGCAGCTTCCATCGCGCGGCCTTCGCCTTCACCCTCACCCATACCCATCATCGCTGTACCCATGCCCTTCATGATCGTGCGGACATCGGCGAAATCGAGATTGATCAGACCTGGCATAATCATCAGGTCCGTGATGCCTTTGACGCCGCAATACAGCACGTCATCGGCCATGCGGAACGCCTCAGAGAAGGTCGTGCGCTCATTCGCAATGCGGAACAGGTTCTGGTTCGGCACGACGATCAATGTGTCCACGGCCTCTTTCATCTTATCGATGCCGCCTTCAGCGGTCTTCATCCGATGCGTGCCCTCAAAGCTGAAGGGCTTCGTGATCACTCCAATGGTCAGGATTCCGCGATCATGGGCTGCTCTCGCAATCACCGGCGCAGCGCCTGTGCCTGTGCCGCCGCCCATACCGGCTGCGACAAAGACCATGTGCGCGCCGTCGAGCACTTCATTGATATCTTCGAGAGATTCTTCTGCAGACGCCTCGCCAATTTCAGGTTTCGCGCCTGCGCCAAGGCCGCCTGTGGTCTCAAGACCAAGCTGCAAGCGGTTCTGTGTCTTGGATCGCGTCATCGCCTGCGCATCAGTATTCGCGACATAGAACTCAACGCCTTGCAGGTTCGACTCGATCATGTTGTCGACTGCGTTTCCGCCCGCGCCTCCAACACCAATCACAACTATGCGTGGTTTGAGTTCTGTCATTTTACACCGCCTTACGCTACGCGCCTGTCTATCTTTCGAGCGTAAAATGCAGGTGTTGGCCTAAAAGACTGTTAAGCGCGCGGAAATTGAATCAGAAATTTTCGCGGATCCACGCTAAGACTTTGGCAAACACTCCTCGCTCTCCCGGCCGACCGGCCAAAACCGACGCTCCACCAGCCCGCGAAGCATCAGCAAACCCCTTAATTCGGTAGTTTATCAGACCTGCGGCTGTGGAAAAGGCCGGATGCGCGTAATTTTCACCTAAAATATCAGAATCGACGGGTCGTCCGAGCCGAACCGGCTGTTTCAGCTTGAATGAAGCGAGGTCGCGCACCCCTGCGAGTTGGCTTGTCCCGCCCGTGAGAACGGTTCGTCTCGGTAAAATCGGACGCAAATCGCTGGATTTCAGGCGTGCCGTGATCATCTCGAAGATTTCTTCGACGCGCGGCAGGATAATTTCACACAGTTCAGCGCGGCTCATCTTGCTGGCGGTCAGACGCCCATCATCACCCAGACGCGGCGCTTCAATGCGCTCAGCCATGCCGGACCCGGCCGGATCAGCACTTCCGTGCACGGTTTTCATACGCTCTGCGGCGGCAAACGTCGTGCCGAGGCCTTGGGCAATATCGCTGGTGACGTGACTGCCGCCAACGCGGATCAGATCCACCCATGCGGGCGCACCATTCAAGAAAACACCGATACTGGTCACGCCAGAGCCCACATCGATACAGATCGCGCCATTGTCGACCTCATCATCAATCAAGCAACCGGACCCGCTCGCCACAGAAGACGGAACGATCTGTTCCACGCTGAGATGCGCGCGTTGCACGCATTCTTTCAGGTTTTGAACCAGACTTTTCGGGGCCGTGACAACATTCAGAAGAACGCGCAGACATTCGCCCATCATGCCCGCCGGATGGCGGATATCATCCTCATCATCGACGCCATACATAACGGGGTAGGCGCCCAAAAGCTGCCGATCGTCCAGATCGACTGATTTCATGGCTTCAGCCCAGACATGCTCCACGTCGCGCGGGCTGATCTCACGTTCCGAAAACTCGATTTGTGCTTCAGCCAATCGACTGTCCACTTTCGGTCCTGTGACACCCAGAATAACTTTCTCGATACGCTCGCCCGCTTCGCGCTCGGCATCCTCAACGGCGAGACGGATGGAGCGTTCCAGCGCATCCATGTCGGTGATCTTGCCACCATCAAAGCCACGGCTCTGCTGACGCCCACCACCGACAAGCGTGAACCCTGCGCGTGTTCCCGGCTCGATGCGCCCGATCAGACAGGCGATCTTGCTTGATCCAATGTCCAGTGCAGCAATCAGAGAGCCTGCTTTGTGGGCGGTCTTAGCGACGCCTCGTGTGTCCATTGTTGCCATTATGCCGCCTCTTTTCCTCTACGCCCTGCAAGCGGGGTCATCACCATTTGGCCGTGGACGCGCAGATCAATCGCGGCCAGGGCACGTGACAGAACCTGCCCACGCTGTTCAGCTTTCATCAGACTCACAATCGCTTCGTCCAGACTTGTATCCGTCGGCAGACGTACGATCATGCCGGATTTCATGTGCAGGTCCCAGCGACGGCTGGCGACACGCTTTGCAAAATCGATTTCAGCGAGCAAGTTTGCTTGACTGGACAAAGCATCGCCAAGAACTGGAACGGCTTCAGGTGCGCCAATCCCGGTGGTGCGGACTAGAGAGAGATGATCGCTCGGCTGTTGCCGGATCATTTGACGTCCAAGGCTATCGATCACGGCCCAATCTTCACCATCATACCAGAGCGCGGTCGCTTCAGCCGCATCGGCGCGGATAATCACTGTGTCCGGCCACATCCGGTAAACATTGACGCTTTTGACGAGGCCGGTGTCTTCAATACGCTTGCGGATACGATGCGGGTCAGCACGGAACATGTTCTCGCCGCGCTCAATCATGGCTGCGGTGCGCACAGACCGCGCGGTTGTCGGAACGTGCTCAAGGCCAACCACTTCGACAACATCCACGGAAAGACCAACAGAGCGTGCCGCTCCGTCCATCACTCCGCCAAACCGCTTTCCAGCCTGAGACAGTGATCCACCCAGCATGGCAGCCCCGGCAACGATCATGGCAATCACCATGACCAGCCCAAAAATCACAGAGGAGATCTGGTTGACGTCGCCATAAACCTCAGGTTCCGGCGCGGATTTCCCACCCTTCACCTTTGGCATGATGCGTCCTCGATCATCCAGGCAACGAGGTCTTGAAACGACATGCCGAGATAGGCTGCCTGCTCTGGCACCAGAGAGGTCGGCGTCATGCCCGGTTGCGTATTCGTCTCAAGGATCACCAATCTGTCCTTTGCCTCGTCAAAGCGAAAATCAGAGCGCGAAACCCCGCGGCAGCCGAGCGCCTTATGAGCGGTGAGCGCATCCCGCATGGCGCGCTCGGTCACACTCGCTGGCAGATCGGCTGGCACCACATGGGCCGAGCCTCCATCTGCGTATTTTGCATCAAAGTCGTAAAACTCTCTTAAGGTCGTGATTTCCGTAACCGCCAGCGCGCGGTCCCCCATCACCGCGACGGTCAGTTCACGCCCGGCAATGTATTCTTCCGCCATAAGGTTGTCGCCATACTGCCAGCTCGGCCCCATCACTTCACGCGCAGGGCCATTCGCACCCTCGCGCACGAACAGAACCCCAAAGCTGGAGCCTTCATTGATCGGCTTCACGACATACGGTGGATCAAGCGGGTGCGCGCGCGCCACTTCTTCGCGCGTCACAGACACATCGCGCGCAACGTCGAGGCCATGCGTTGCAAACACCGCCTTGGATTTAATCTTATCCATGGCGAGCGACGAGGCGAGCACACCGGAATGCGAATAGGGCAGGTCCATCACCTCAAAAATGCCCTGAACGCAGCCATCCTCACCCCAGGGCCCGTGCAGACCGTTGAGCACAACGTCTGGCGCAGCGTCTTTCAATTGAGCCGCCAAATCCCTCGTCGCATCAACACGTACAACCTCATAGCCCGCCGAGTCTGCGGCATCCGCCATCGCCTCGCCGGAGACCAGAGAGACCGGTCGCTCAGACGACCATCCGCCATAGACGACTGCAACACGTTTCATGAAAAGACTTTCATATTTCTCTGGCCCATTTTCTCTTGTCGTCATCACCGCATCATGGTTGATGCGCCGTTAAGGAGGCAGGATTTGGTCGTGAATGCGGCTCAATTGGGCGTCTTTTTGTAAATTATATCTGCTGAAAAGAGGCGTGGTTCAGGGTCGCCTCAGTCCGGCTTGTGACTGGAGTGAACTGACTTATGAAACGTGCCTTTGTGCTGGGCCTATCCCTGTGCCTGTCTTTAACTGCCATCGCGCAAACCACCATCACCGGAGAAACGACAGAAGAGGGACAGGTCTATGTCCCCGCCGATTTTGAGCGTTTTGCACCCCGCACTGCGCTTGATCTGCTCGTCCAGATTCCAGGTTTTAGTATTCGCGGCGGTGGCGGACAGCGCGGTTTCGGCCAGGCGCAGGAAAACGTCCTGATCAATGGCAAGCGCATCACGGCCAAGACGACCAGCGCAACCGATGTCCTGCAGCAGCTTTCAGCCGAAAATGTGGTTCGTATTGTCATCGTCGAAGGGGCGGACTTGGATATTCCCGGCCTGACAGGCCAAGTCGCAAACGTCATCACCACCGCAGAAGGCACTTCCGGCACGTGGAACTATCGCCAGCGCTACCGTGAAAATCTGCGCCCGGCCTATGACGGGTTCGAGATCAGCGTGAACGGTGCGACCGGCGATGTGAAATGGCGTGCCAGCCTGAATTCCGATCCGGGCCGCGGCGCAAATGCTGGCAGGGAAAATATCACCGATGGCGATGGCAATCTGATCCAGTTCCGCGAAGAAGATTTCACCTCCCACCGGGCGCGCGTGGTCGGTGAGGTCGGTCTCGTCTGGGACCCAGAGGACAGTCGCGAGGCCAGCCTGAATGCGAGCTATGGCATTCGCGAAGTCGACGATGAAGAGTTCAGTAATCGGTTCGCGCCGGATGGCACCGAAACATCGCGCGCAATTTTCACCTTTGCCGAGGACGAGTGGGAGAGCGAAGTCAGCGGTGATTTCGCCTTTGATCTTGGCCCTGGACGGCTCAAACTGATCGGCCTGCAGCGCAATGAAGACAGCGCTTTCACCGAAAACTTCAAATTCGGCGCAAGCGATGGCAGCACCAGCGGCGACTCGATCTTCCTGCAATCCATCTATGAGAATGAAAGTATTCTGCGCGGTGAATATAGCTGGAACGGGTCCAATGAGAGCGATTGGCAGGTCTCACTTGAGGGTGTCTACAACCTGCTCGAAAGCGATGAACAGCTCTTAAGCGGTGACCTGACAACCGCTCCGGTTCTGGTTCCAGACAGCATTGACGGAATTGAGGTCGAGGAAATCCGCTCAGAAGCTTTCCTGACCCATAGTCGTCAGCTCAAGCCGGATTTGCGGCTTCAGGCCTCGCTCGGCGCTGAATACTCCGAGGTGACCTCTGATGGCGTCAACGCGCAAACCCGTAGTTTCACACGACCCAAGGGATCATTGGCCCTGCTCTGGGAGGTGCGCGAAAACCTCACCGTCAATACAGAACTGTCTCGTTCTGTCGGTCAACTGAGCCTATTCGATTTTGTTCCAAGCGTCGATCTTGATGACGGGCTCAACCAATCCGGTAATATCGATATTGTCCCCGCCCAAACCACACGCTTAGAGATGCAGTTCGAGCGCGATTACGGCAAATGGGGCAATACCACGCTGACACTTTATGGGGAGCAGATTGACGACATTGTCGACCGCATCCCCATCACCTTCACAGACGCGGGCGGCAATACGAGCATCCGTGAGGCGCGCGGCAACCTCGATAGCGCAACGCGCTACGGCTTCGACCTTGCTGGTACGTTCCTCTTCGATGCCATCGGCTGGAAAGGCGCACAGCTCGACTATGAATTCGATTACCGCAAATCCGAGGTTGAAGACCCTCTCACGGGCGATACGCGACGGATTAGTGGGGATAAAATTCGCTTCATCGATCTCGAATTCCGTCAGGATATTGAAGGGACAGACTGGGCCTATGGCTGGGAAATCGAAAATTACTATGAGTCTGCTGTTTTCCGTTTGAACGCGACCAGTGCTTTTGAAAGTGTCCCGCCTTTTGCCAGTGTCTTTGTTGAGCATAAGGATATTTACGGTCTGACCGGGCGCGTTATTCTGGGCAATCTGTTTGATCAGGATGACAATTTTACGCGCCAGCGGTTTTCCCCGGATCGCAATGGGGATCTGGTCCAAGTCGAAGATCGCAGCCGAAACTTTGGACCAATTCTCGTGATGCGGCTCAGTGGCTCATTCTAGCGGCTGGGCGTGAAGCGGATGCTCGAGGCGTAGCCGGTTATCTGAAAGATAGCCGCGCAGCCTGACATTGGTCCCCTTCGCCAGATCGCAGGCGGACGCCGCCTCTGAGTAGACCTCCAGCGAAATCGCTGCCCGCCTGAGCGACCAGGTGCAGCCGCCTCTTTCCCTTGGCTCGCGTTGGTCCAGTTCTGCGCTTAGAACAATGAAGCCCTGAAAGTCCGAGGCTATGCGATCGGCCTTCCGCACCTTGTAAGCGCGCTTCTTCCAGATACCGATATTGGCCTCGCGCGCCTCTTCTTCAGCGCGCATCAAGTCTTCCCCGCGCGCATCCGTGTCCGGATAGAGTCGCACACGAGTTGCACCGGTTTTGACCAATTCCATATTCACCCAGACTTCACGCCCTGCGCCATCCTCAGTCACAATATGGGCCAGCGCACGGTCATAGCGGTCGCGTGTCAGGCCCGGATAATACAACCGTACCCGCCGCCCCATGGTCAGATCCTCAAGCGCGCGGGCGGCTTCCTCAGCATAAACGTCCGGCTCACCGTCCCGCACGCGCAGGACTGGCGCTTCAATACTCGCAAGGCGCACGCTTTGACCCGTGTCGAGCACCAGCGCGTCGCCATCAATGATCCGAACAACCCGTCCAACTTCCCCACGCTGCATATCCGGTAGCGGTGAAGATGACCCGCAGGCTGCCAAACAGATCGAAATGCAGAAAACACTCAGCCTAAAAAACAAAACCCCGACCTTTCAGTCGGGGCAGTGTAGTCATATTTGAAGTCGCTGCGATAGCCCGGCCGGGCCCACAACGCTATTTTGGGTGACAGATCACCGGCATCCACGTGTAACCCTTCACAAAAGACCCTGATGTCAGGCTTGGCTCATCCAACACTTCAATATGAGAGAAACGCTCCATAAGTTCTTCCCACAGGATGCGCAGCTGTAGCTCGCCGAGACGATTACCAACGCAACGGTGGATGCCAAAGCCGAAGGACAGGTGATTACGCGCCTGTTTACGGTCGATAATGATTCGATTGGGATCTTCTTCCCAGAAGCGCTCATCACGGTTGCCAGAGACATACCACATCGCGATCTGGTCGCCTTTTTTGATCGTCTTGCCGTGCATCTCGACATCTTCCAAGGCCGTGCGGCGCATATAAGCAAGCGGCGTTTGCCAACGGATAATTTCAGACACCATGTTCGGGATCAACGACGGATCTGCTTTCAGTTTCGCATATTCACCCGGGAACTGATTGAGCCCATGAACCGACGCTGTCATCGAGTTCCGTGTCGTGTCATTTCCGCCAACGATCAGCAGGATGACATTGCCGAGCAGCTCCATCGGCGTCATGTCTTTTGTCTTCTCGCCATGCGCGAGTAGGCTGATTAAGTCATTACTGCGCGGTTCAGCCTGTTTGCGCTGGAACATCTCCATAAATGTGCCAAGGCATTCCATCAGTTCGCCGCGCCACTGCTCTTCACCACCCGGGCAAATGTCTGGGTTCTCACGCCCCGTTGCCACATCAGACCAGCGGGTCAGTTTACGGCGCTGCTCAAACGGGAAATCAAATAGGGTCGCGAGCATCATTGTCGTCAGCTCAATCGAAACCGTGTCGACCCAGTCAAACGGGACACCTATGGGCACCGTATCGAGGATTTCTTGCGTGCGCTGGCGGATCAGAGGCTCAAAAACCTTCAACATGTCTGGCGCGACGGCGGGCTGAACGGTCCGGCGCTGTTCGCTATGCTTCGGCTCGTCCATCGCGATGAACATGGGAAGTTCGAAATCCTCAATCGGCTCGCCGAGTACAATGCCACCATGCTCCCAGCTTGATGAGAAGCGCTTATGGTCAATGTCGATTTTCATCACGTCTTCATAGCGCGTGACAGACCAGAAAGGGCCGCTGAAGCTGTCTTCGGTATAGTGTAGCGGGTCTTCGTCGCGCATCCGTTTGAATCGTTCCCAATACTCGCCTTGCCGCCAAGTTTCCGGATCGGTGATGCTTAAATCGCTAAGCGGAATACTGTGTGCATTTGGAACCTTTGCGCCATACTCCAGATAGGTTTCATGGAGTGGATCGCGGGGCGTCACCTTTGGACGCTCCAACCCATGTGGGATCTTTGTTAAACTATCAGCCATCGGTGCCTCCATAGCGCGATCTCAATGCCGCTTTTGTGCCGTGTGAGAAGAATAGCACAGCTTTTCTGAAAAAACTATGACGCAGGCGTCATTTTTTTGAATTTTTACGATAAGGCCCAGATTTTATATGGGGTATCGCTCGTTACGTGCTCGGAAAATCGCATCCTCAAGCGCCTTTTTCAGGCTTTTCCGCTCGCCGGGCGTCAGAAAGCGCCCGATCACCCAGGCCTGCCCGCTATAGGCGATTTGAAGCTCACTTGGCGCGCGCTCGGGGAATTCAAGATTGACCCGGGCAAACGCTGTCGGGATTTCAGCACTCTTGGTTTTTCGCCCCGGCTCTTCATGGACGAGGTCAATCTTATCCGCAGTGATTTTAACGCGTGTAACCTGACGTTGGCTGCGATGACTATATCGAAAGCAGAGATAAATCAGCAGCGCATCCAGCCCGAAAAATCCCAAAACCGGAAACGCGCCCATCGACAGAAACATCATGCCCGCGATGAAGCTCACACCGCCAACAATGCTCATAACGACAAGAAAAGCACGCGGGCTCAGTGAGCGGTTTGGCGTCAGGGTTGCATCAAAATAGATTTTTTCTGTCGCGCTTTGCATACAAAACCTTAATCAAACCGTAGACACGCGGCAAAGCTGACCTTGCGTCGCACCCAACCCACACTACTCTCTCATCACAAGATGGCTGAGTCGACTGCGAAGAAAAAGAAAAAACGCGCTCCGCGCACTTTCGGTAAGGAAAAAGCCGGAGAGCTGTTCGCGCGCCTGTCCATTGAGCGGCCAAATCCGCATACGGAGCTGAATTTCGCTAATCCATACACACTTGTGGTCGCGGTCGCCCTGTCGGCACAGGCTACAGATGTCGGCGTGAACAAGGCGACTGAAAAGCTCTTCCAGATCGCCGACACGCCTGAAAAGATGCTCGCGCTTGGCCTGAAAGAGGTCGAAAACCACGTCAAAACCATCGGCCTCTGGCGCAACAAGGCCAAGAATGTCATCGCGCTGAGCCAAATGGTCATCGACGAATTTGACGGTGAAGTCCCACAAACGCGAGAAGAGCTGCAGCGCCTGCCCGGTGTTGGACGCAAGACCGCGAACGTCGTCTTAAACGAAGCCTTCGGGCAGCCCACAATCGCCGTCGACACTCATATCTTCCGCGTTTCTAACCGCACTGGTCTAGCGCCCGGCAAGGACCCGGATCAAGTCGAAGAGAGTCTTGAGCGCACCACGCCCGATCGCTATAAACTTGGCGCACATCACTGGTTGATCCTGCACGGGCGCTACACCTGCGTCGCGCGAAAGCCGAAATGCTGGGACTGTGTGATTTCGGACCTGTGCCGCTTCAAAGACAAAACGCTGGACCCGGCCAAAACCTCGTCGCTTGGTCCTAAAAAAGCAGACGCAAAGAAAGCCAAACCCAAGAAAGCGGCCTAGATCGCGCACGCTGACGCTTGGTCACTCCTTCCGCATCTTCGTAGACGCGGTAATCTTGCAATCATGGATATGACACCGAACCCCGCCCTCGAGCCCTTCCGCGCGGATATGCGCGCCTTCTTTCAAAACGAGTTTCCGAAAGACATTCTCGCAAAGACCGCGGCTGGGGCGAGCCTCACCACGGCTGAGGTCCGAAAATCAGAAATGGCGCTTGGCGCAAAAGGCTGGCTCGCCAGCGCCTGGCCGAAAGAGCATGGCGGACCCGGCTGGAATTTGGAAGAGCAATACGTCTTCGACGAAGAGTTGGAGCGCGCAGGCGTCCCAACAGTCACCCCTATGGGCGTGATCTATGTCGGCCCGATCATCTATACGTTCGGATCAGACGCACAGAAAGACAAATGGCTCGAGGGCATCCGTTCAGGCCGCGAGGGCTGGGCGCAGGGTTATTCTGAGTCCGATAGCGGATCCGACCTCGCCTCGCTGCAATTTTCAGCTGTGCGCGACGGCGATGACTACGTCCTCAACGGGACAAAAATCTGGACCAGTGCGGCTCAGCATGCCGACTGGATATTCCTGCTCGCGCGCACCTCAAAAGAGCCAAAAAAGCAGCAGGGCATTTCCTTCATCTGCTGCGAGATGGATCGTGAAGGCGTCACGCTGAACCCGATTATCTCCATCGACGGCAAGCACGCGCTAAACTCTGTTACCTTCGACAATGTACGCGTGCCGGTCGACTATCGCATAGGCGAAGAAGGCAAAGGCTGGACCTATAGCCAATACCTGCTTGGTCATGAGCGGACCTCTTATGCCCGCATCGGCGGCAAGCGGAAGCAGCTCGCCCATATCCGGGACCTCGCCCGCGCTGAACCTACCGGCGGCAACACGCGCCTCATCGATGACGAAGCCTTTGCCCGCAAACTAACCGACGCAGACATCGCTGTGGACGGCCTCGAAATGACCGTTCTGCGTGTCCTGTCTGCCGTCAAAGACGGCGGCAGCCCCGGCAAAGAAGCTTCAATCGTGAAAATCCTCGCCACTGAAACGGCCCAGCAGATCACAACGCTCTATCTCGACCTCGCTGCCGCGCACGGTCAGCGAAAGTTTACCGATAGCGTCAGCCCCGATTGGACAGATCACACTGCCTATGCTGCGCCGGGCGTCGCAACCTATCTCGGCACGCGCTCACAAAGCATCTATGGCGGCACCAATGAAATCCAGAAGAACATTATCGCGAAGCGGGTCTTGGGACTGTAGACGGCGGCCTGACGGAATAAATTGCGCTTGATGCAGGCAATGAGCGCTGCATTTCCCCTCATTTTGCCTTGCCCCCGGCCTCGACTCCCCGCTATACGGCGACCGTTTGCTTTCGGGCTGAAAAACGAGGACGAAGATGCCAAAACGCACCGACATCAAGTCTATCCTCGTGATCGGCGCCGGTCCGATTATCATCGGTCAAGCCTGCGAATTTGACTATTCCGGTGTGCAGGCGATTAAAGCGCTAAAGGACGAGGGCTACCGGGTTATTCTGGTGAACTCGAACCCGGCGACGATCATGACCGATCCGGGGCTGGCGGACGCGACTTATATTGAACCGATCACGCCCGACTTCGTTGAAAAGATCATTGAGGCGGAAAAGCCGGACGCGCTACTCCCGACCATGGGCGGTCAGACTGCCCTCAACTGCGCCCTCAATCTGTTTGAGAGTGGTGTTCTGGACAAACACAATGTCGAACTCATCGGCGCTCGCGCTGACGCGATTGAAATGGCCGAAGACCGGAAACTCTTCCGCGAAGCGATGGACCGGATCGGCCTTGAAAACCCGCGCGCGGCGATTGTCTCTTCCCCGAAAGGCGAAGACGGCAAGTATGACCGCATCACCGGCCTCAAGAACGCGATGGACGCGCTCGATACGGTTGGCTTGCCGGCGATCATTCGCCCGGCCTTCACGCTTGGTGGGACCGGCGGCGGCGTGGCTTATAATGTCAAAGAGTATGAGGAGATCTGTCGTTCCGGCCTCGCGGCGTCTCCGGTCGCACAAATCCTCGTTGATGAGAGCCTGCTTGGCTGGAAAGAGTATGAGATGGAGGTTGTCCGCGACACAGCCGACAATGCCATCATCATCTGCTCAATCGAAAACGTCGATCCAATGGGTGTCCACACAGGCGATTCAATCACTGTTGCGCCCGCGTTGACGCTGACCGACCGTGAGTATCAAGTGATGCGCAACGCTTCGCTCGCGGTCTTACGTGAGATTGGCGTTGAGACCGGCGGTTCCAACGTTCAGTTTGCGGTCAATCCAAAAGACGGCCGTCTCGTCGTAATCGAAATGAACCCGCGCGTCAGCCGTTCGTCCGCTCTCGCCTCCAAAGCCACAGGCTTCCCGATTGCCAAGATCGCGGCAAAACTCGCGGTCGGCTACACGCTCGATGAGCTGGACAATGACATTACCGGCGTCACCCCCGCCAGTTTTGAGCCGACCATCGACTATGTCGTCACCAAAATTCCGCGCTTCGCTTTTGAGAAATTCGTCGGCGCTGAACCGCTGCTGACCACGGCAATGAAATCGGTCGGCGAAGCGATGGCCATTGGCCGCAACTTTCAGGAAAGCCTGCAAAAAGCGCTCTGTTCGCTCGAAACCGGCCTCACTGGTCTCGATGAAATAGACTTCGAAACCGAAAGCGCCCTGCGTACCGAGCTTGGCAAACAGACGCCGGATCGTCTGCGGATCGTCGCCCAAGCCTACCGCATGGGACTTAGTGAAGATGACATCCATGCCGCCACCAGCATCGATCCATGGTTCCTGCGCCAGATCGAACAGATCGTCGCTACGGAAAACGCCGTCAAAGAGAGTGGTCTACCAACCACCCGCGAAGGCTTCACAGCGCTTAAAGGTGCTGGATTCTCCGATGCCCGCCTCGCGCTCCTGACCGGGCAAAGCGAAAGCGATGTCCGCACCGCCCGCCACGCCCTGAACGTTCGCCCGGTCTACAAACGCATCGACACATGCGCAGCCGAATTTGCTGCCAAAACACCCTATCTCTATTCGACTTACGAACACCCCGCTTTCGGCCAAGACGAGCCCGATTGCGAAGCCCATCCAAGCGAGCGCAAGAAAGCCATCATCCTCGGCGGTGGTCCAAACCGGATCGGGCAGGGGATTGAGTTCGACTATTGCTGCTGCCACGCCGCTTTCGCGATGGCGGAAATCGACGTTGAATCGATCATGATCAACTGCAATCCTGAAACCGTTTCCACCGACTATGACACCTCTGATCGCCTGTATTTCGAGCCGCTGACCGAAGAGCACGTCTCCGAAATCATCCATAAAGAGCAATCCAAGGGCGACCTTTCCGGCGTCATCGTTCAGTTCGGCGGCCAGACCCCGCTGAAACTCGCCCAGCCGCTCTATAAAGCAGGCGTGCCAATCCTCGGCACCAGCCCTGACAGCATCGACCTCGCCGAAGATCGCAAGCAATGGTCGGCTCTTCTCGCTGATCTGGGCATCCAACAGCCGCCCAGCGCCACAGCTCGCAGCGTAGAGGAAACACTCGAAAAAGCCACTGAACTCGGCTACCCGATCATGCTGCGCCCATCCTTCGTGCTTTCAGGCACGGCGATGCGCATCTGCCACGGCGATGAAGACGTCAAAGCCTATGCCGAATACGCGCTTTCGGTCTCCGGCGATGCATCACTCTTCCTCGACCGCTACCTCTCAGATGCCATTGAGGTCGACGTAGATGCGCTCTGCGACGGCCAAAATGTCCACGTCGCAGGCATTATGGAACACATTGAGGAAGCGGGCGTCCATTCCGGTGACAGTGCCTGTGCGCTACCGCCTTACACACTTGCGCCTGCCATCATTGGCCGCCTCAGTGAGCAGACGATTGCGCTCGCAAAGGCCCTCAACGTTAAAGGCCTGATCAACATCCAATACGCGGTGAAAGACGAAGATATCTACGTCCTCGAAGCCAATCCGCGCGCCAGCCGGACAGTCCCGTTTGTGGCCAAAGCTGTCGGTGCTCCGATCGCGCGCATCGCGGCCAAGCTGATGGCGGACAAACCGCTCACCGATTTCGATCTTCAGCACGCCAATGCCAAGCGCATGGCCGTGAAAGAAGCGGTTTTCCCCTTCGCGCGCTTTGCTAATGTCGACCCGCAGCTCGGCCCTGAAATGCGCTCGACCGGCGAAGTCATGGGCTGGGACGATGATTTCGGCGCGGCCTTCCTGAAGTCCCAGATCGCCGCTGGTGTGACGCTACCGACCGAGGGAACGGTCTTCATCTCGCTGAAAGACAGTGACAAAAACGATGTTCTGCCCGCTGCTAAGAAGCTCATCGAGATGGGCTTCTCCATCGTCGCCACATCCGGCACACAGCGTTTCCTGAGCGAAAACGGTGTCGAAGCGGGCACTGTGCGCAAAGTGATCGATGGCCGCGATAATATCGTCGATGACATGATTAACGGCAAAATTGATCTCGTCTTCAACACAACCGAAGGCATGCAATCACTTGAAGACTCCAAGTCCATCCGGCGCACCGCTGTCGTCAACAATATTCCGTACTTTACCACGCTTTCTTCCTCCGTCGCCGCCGTTCAGGCCATTGAGGTTCAGCGCACACGCACGCTTACGGTGCGATCCTTGCAAGACTCTTAGAAACCAACCTAGTTGAAAGCCTGAGCGAGAACGCAATCCACAGTCCTTGTAACAGGAAAGAAGAAGCCCCACTTGACGGAGCGACAAATTGAACGGACTTTATAACACGACCAACGGTCCGAAATAGTAACGGTAAAACCCATGAACAGAACACCTATGACGCCTGAGGGCCACGCCGCCCTTGAGAGTGAATTGAAAACTTTGAAATCAGTTGAGCGCCCGAACATCATTCAGGCGATCGCTGTCGCCCGTGAGCATGGTGACCTCTCAGAGAACGCCGAGTATCACGCAGCCAAGGAAAAGCAGTCCTTCATCGAAGGCCGAATAGTCGAGCTGGAAGACAAGCTATCTCGTGCCGAAGTGATCGATCTTGAAAAGGTCAAAGGCGATAAAATCGTCTTCGGCGCGACGGTCACAATTATCGATGTCGACACAGAAGAAGAAAAAACCTACCGCATCGTTGGCGAAGACGAAGCCTCTATCAAAGACGGTAAGATTTCCAACACGTCGCCCATGTCGCGCGCGCTGATCGGAAAGCGCGTTGGCGATGAGGCTGAGGTTGCAGCTCCGGGCGGCGCGCGCGTGTTTGAAGTCGCAGAGGTCGAGTTTAAGTAGACGCAATTCGTCTGCCTCAATTTAGCCCTTGGAAGGGATTAGCTCGTACGGGTTAATCCCTTTTTCTTTGCTTTTCATGGAGAAATCTATGCGTCTGGCCTCAACGCTCACCGCGCTCGCCCTGTCTTTCACGCTTAGTGCCGTGCCAGCCACAGCTCAAAATGAAACTGCGAGTGACATGACAAAGAAAGCGATGGCGGCGGGCTATAAGGCACTATTTACCTGCTCCGGGACGTTTGTTGCAAACCAACAACTGGCCGTGATTGAAGCCAACGAACTGGACGGGATCTATACCGATTACCGTCCCCTGATGGCCGGGCTGTCCGACGCAAATATTGATGAGCGTAACCGGCGTGTCGCGGTTCGCTTTGACCGGGCTTTACCCCCGCGCATCGCGCAGTGGCGTAACGGCGTCGGGTGCTCGCTGCTACCGATTGGTGCGCGCCCAAATGCGGCGCAATACTTGCCGCGCTTCTCTCAGCCCCGCTCCGCACGTAAAACGGATCAGTCTCCGATCATCGGCGACGGCGTGACCATGACGTCTGAGGACAATGCGCTTGCGCTTGGACGGCTCGAAATCCCCGTCAGTTTTGCCTTTGATGGCTCGACCTATGGCGACGGGACACGGACCAGCGCAGTCGTGATCGTGCGCGGTGGACGCGTCCTCGCCGAAGACTATGCCCGCGGGATGAGCGCTGAAAAACCACAGCGCACATGGTCCGTGGCAAAGTCCCTCACCTCAACCATTATGGGGGCCGCCGTTCAGGACGGGCTGGTCGGTCTCGACAACACCGCCATCATAAAAGCCTGGAATGAAGGCGGAGACCCGCGCCGCGACATCACCCTTCGCCACGTCCTTGATATGGCAAGTGGTCTTGAATCCGGCACGCGCGGTTCGCGTACAGACCGCCTCTACTTTGGCGGCGCCGCGACCAATGAAGTGATGCAAGGCCGCGTGCTTGAAGCCGAACCGGGTAAATGGTTCAAATACTCCAACTATGACACGCTCGCGGCCATGCTCTATCTGCGCGAGGCGTTGGATGATGATGGCAAATACCTGACTTACCCATATGATGCCGTTCTCAATAAGATTGGTGCCCTTAACACAACACTTGAGACAGACTGGAAAGGCGATTTTGTGTCCTCCTCACAGGTTTGGATGACCGCGCGCGACATGGCGCGTCTCGGTCAGCTCTACCTACAAAACGGCATGTGGGGCGGGGAGCAGATCATCAATCCAGAATGGATCGAATACGTCACGACGCCAGCGGAAGCTCAGCCGGAAACCTCTCCCTTTGGCTATGCTGGCGCGTTCTGGTTGCTTGGCGGCGCAGAAGGTCTGCCCGCTGACACGTTCGCGGGCCTCGGCAATCGCGGACAATACCTCGTCATCGTGCCGAGCCGCGACCTCGTCATCGTGCGACGCGGCTATGATGTGGCAGGCCTGGACCGTTTCGACGTCGCCCGCTTTGCAGCTGACATCGTCGCCGCAGTCGATGCTGCTGATGCCGAAAAGGCCGCTGAAGAAGCCGCTGCGGTCGCTGCAGAGGAAGAAGCCGAAGAAGCAGAGTTACAGAATGACGCCCGCCGTGAGGCGCGCCGCGAAGCTGTCCGATCCAGAGTTGGTCGGCCTGAATAGGCTGATCAATCTAGCTCCAGACCAGCCGGTCAATATCAAACGCCGCAACCGTCGCCAGATTGACGACATCATTCACCGTCGCGCCAAGCGATACGATCTGAACCGGCTTCTCAAAGCCCAGCAGGATCGGCCCGATCACAGTCGCACGGCTCATGCTCTCTAGCAGGTTTGTCGCAATCGCGGCGGAGTGAATCGCTGGCATGACCAGAACATTCGCAGCATCCGTCAGACGAGAGAACGGATACAAGATCTTGTGCATCGGGTTCATCGCAACATCAGCTGAGATGTCGCCCTCATACTCAAAATCGCAATCATCGCACGCGTCCAAAATCTCGACCGCCTCACGGACCTTTTCTGCCCGCTCACCCATCGGGTTGCCAAAGGTCGAATAAGACACGAAGGCCACACGCGGCGTAAAGCCGAGCCGTTTAACCGCCTTCGCTGCTTCTTTTGCAATGTCGGCAAGCGCCTGCCCATCGGGTAGCTCTGTCACGCTCGTATCAGCGATGAACAGCGTCTTGCCCCGGTTCAACACCATCGACATGCCGATCACTTGCGTCTCCGGCAGCGGGTCCAAGGTCAGCATCACGTCTTTTAGACAGACATCATAATTGCGCGTAACCCCGGTCACCATGCCGTCAGCGTCGCCATGTGCTAGCATGCAGGAGCCAAACACGTTGCGGTCCTGATTCACCAAACGCTGCGCATCGCGCTTAAGATAGCCTCTGCGTTGCAAGCGTTCATACAGGTAATCGGTATAGTCCGCATTGCGATCGGACAGCCGCGCATTGACGATTTCAAGACTGCCTTCCGGCACACCCATTTGCGCCATGGTCCGCTCAACCTGTTCTTCGCGCCCGATCAGAATGGCTTTGCCCAGCCCCTGCTGCTGGAAGGTGAAGGCTGCGCGCACGACTTGCGGTTCTTCGCCCTCTGCAAATACGATTCGTTTCTGATCCTTGCGGACTTTGTTCTGTACCCCCTGCAGGAAAGACGCCGTCGGATCGAGGCGACGCGCCAGCGAGTGACGATACTCTTCCATATCTTCAATCGGCTTTCGCGCGACGCCTGTGTCCATCGCGGCCTGCGCGACAAAAGGCGGTATGAAGCTAATGAGGCGCGGATCAAACGGCGTCGGGATAATATAGTCCGGCCCGAATTGCGGGCGTGACCCGTGATAAGCCGCCGCCACTTCGTCCGGCACATCTTCGCGTGCCAGTTCGGCTAGCGCGCGGGCTGCGGCAACCTTCATTTCTTCATTGATCGAACGCGCACGTACATCCAGCGCGCCGCGGAAAATATAGGGAAAGCCCAGCACATTGTTGACCTGGTTTGGATAATCACTGCGCCCGGTCGCAATAATCGCGTCACCGCGCACGGCCTTTATCTCTTCCGGCGTGATCTCAGGATCAGGATTGGCCATCGCGAAGATAATCGGCTTGTCCGCCATGGAGCGCACCATGTCGGCATTTACCGCGCCCTTGACGGAGAGGCCGAGGAAACAGTCCGCCCCGTCCATCGCTTCTTCCAGCGTCCGCTTGCTGGTCTTCACCGCGAAGGCGGATTTGAACTGATCGACACCGTCCCGGCCTTCATAGATCACGCCTTTCCGGTCGCACAGCAGGATGTTTTCAGGCTTCACACCCAGATGCCGGATCAGCCCTGCCACAGAGAGTCCCGCTGCGCCCGCACCGGACACAGCCACCGTCAGGTCTTCCAGTTTCCGACCTGTAATCGCGCAAGCATTGATAATCCCAGCCGCGGCGATGATCGCTGTGCCATGCTGGTCATCGTGAAAGACCGGAATGTCCAGCTCTTTGCGCAACGTATCTTCAATAATGAAGCAGGCGGGCGAGCCAATGTCCTCAAGATTGATCCCACCCCAGGTCGCCCCGATATTTTTCACAACCGTGATGAATTCATCGACCTCTTTCGTCTCAACTTCAACGTCGAAACTATCGATATCGGCAAAGCGTTTGAACAGAACCGACTTGCCTTCCATCACCGGCTTTGATGCCATTGGGCCCAGATCGCCGAGGCCGAGGATCGCTGTGCCATTGGAAATCACCGCGACCGTATTGCCCTTCGCGGTATAGTCGTAGGCCAAGTCTTCATTCTTCGCGATGGCCTCAACTGGCACAGCAACACCGGGACTGTAGGCGAGCGACAGATCGCGCTGCGTCTGCATCGGCTTGGTCGGCAGCATAGAGATTTTGCCGGGCGTTGGCTTGGCGTGGAAGTCGAGCGCTTCCTGATCGGTGAAACTCGGGCGCTTGGACGTCATAGGGCAGGGTCTTTCGACAATTTTGAACACATCAGAATTTCGAGTCCTAGTCCTGTCCGCAAAGCGCGACAACCCGCTAAAGGCCCGTTGACCTAGTCCAGAGCATTGGTTGGCAGCTTAATCATTCTCTTGACCTCCCGCTGAACGCATTTTCCCTCATCGATGCAGGCAAAGGCGGCCTTAAGCGCGGCGTCTGTCTCAGAACCGCCATTATCGGCATTCTCTATGTAAAGATCAGGCTGATAGTCCTCCCGTGGCGTCCCGTCGACGTGGAACAGCGCTTCGCCACCCAGATCGACGCGCGCCGACACCGCGTTCAAATCATAATTCCACAGCCCGCCGAGCAGGTCGCCCATGTCGCTTGTAATTGTGTACGCCCCAGCTGCCGCATCAAACCCAATGACAAGCCCCTCGCCCATACTGCCCGTCCAGCGACTACCCAGAACAATCAGCGGACCGTCATAGGTTTCTCCACGCGGGAAGACGTACTCTGCAAACCGTCTGGGGACACTGAACTCGCGATTGAAGGCCGGGATTTCATGAACCTGATAGGGCCTGATTTCATCGATAAAATACCCGATCATACTCCTGGCGACTTCTGTGTTGCCGCCGCTCGGCGTGTTGCGCAAATCGACAATAATCGCGCGGCTCTCACCCAGCGCTTTCATCGCCTCGTCAAAAGCGACAATGGTTTGATTGTTGCCGAGTGAATTGTTGATACGGATGATGCCAATATCATGCTCGCTTCGATAGCTGAGAGGAGGCATTTCACTCACCTCTCTGGCGTAAACACGTGGGTCAGGAAGCATTGTTTCAACAACATCACCATGATCAGTCGCCAGACTGATTTTAACCCGCGCGCCGTCCCGTCGCCCATTGACGAGAAGTGTTGCAGCATAAGCTTTCTGTTTATCCGTCGCTGTATCGAGCAGGCCGTCATAAATGTCGCCAACCGCCTCGCTGATCTCTTCACCATTCACGTGCGTGAGGATAAGGCCAGTCTCCAGGCCCAGCCCGGATAATTCCTCGGTGCGGCGCACATCGGATAGACGATAAAGACCTTCGCGATAGTCAATCCAGACGTGAGAAACCGTCGGAATTATATTGAAATCGCTATCGGAAAATGGGCCAACGATGAGGTGGGGATCTGTAAACGCATAGGTGGAGCGATGGATAAAGGCCCGCATCTCATCTTCGCTCTCAAGACTGGAAGCGATCTGACCCGCGCGTGATAAATAGGCTGAAACATCAAAATCTGCGCGATCGACATACGCATATTTCTCTTCCAAGAGCATCTGATACTCTTGCCATGCGGCATTGGCATCGAAGGATTTGACGTCAGGATCCCGCTCAGCGTTTGAAGTGGCAGCAAAACAGGCGAACAGGGAGAAAGAAAAGATGAGTTTAAGCATGCTTTTAAATGCAAAGTTATTTGCATTTACGCAAGTGCTAAACGTGTCTTTTGCGAATCCGATAAGCCTTGTTTAGCTAACTGCCATGTCTACACGTGCGACCTCCACCAAAGCGACGAAATCGAAAGGGCCAACCCCTTTCATTGCGCAATACCTTGAGATTAAGGCTCGCCACCCTGACGCGCTGCTCTTTTTTCGCATGGGCGATTTTTACGAGCTCTTCTTCGAGGATGCGACGCGCGCGGCTGCTATTCTCGACATCACACTGACTGCGCGCGGCGAGCATGAGGGCAAGCCCATCCCGATGGCGGGCGTGCCGTATCATGCGGCTGAAGGCTATCTCGCGCGCCTCATCAAAGCGGGTGAACGCGTGGCCGTCTGTGAGCAGACGGAAACCCCCGCCGAAGCGAAAAAGCGCGGATCAAAAGCGCTGGTCAATCGCGATATCGTCCGCATCGTCACGCCGGGCACGATTACAGAGGACTCGCTGCTCCCGCCCAGACAGGGACAAGCGCTCGTCGCCGTGGCCTTTACATCCGGCGGGGCAGAGGCCGCTCTGGCCGCCTGCGATGTCTCAACCGGCGCGTTCGAAGTGCGCACTTTCGCCCCTGAAACCTTGAGCGATACATTAAGCGCCATGCCGCTAAATGAGCTGCTGCTGACGGAGGCTGATACTGAGCGCCCGCTCGTTCAAGGCGCACTCGAAGCCCTCAAACCACCGCTCACGCACCGCCCAAACAGCGCTGCGAATGCCAAATCCGGCGAGCGCCTTCTAAAAGACGCGTTCAAGGTCGCCGCGCTTGATGCGTACGGATCGTTCACGAAGGCCGAGTATGCCGCCTGCGGCCTCTTGCTCGATTATCTTTCCATCACCCAAGCGGGCGCAGACATCCGCCTCGACCCACCCCGCCGCAGCGCGCAAACACCAGCCCTTGCCATTGATCCAGCCACGCGCGCCAGCCTCGAAATCGATACTGCTCTGAATGGCGGGCGGCAGGGCACGCTGCTCGCCACAGTCGACCGAACCCTGACTGCACCGGGGGCCCGCCTCCTCGCCGCACGCCTCGCTCAACCGGAAACAGAAACGACCACGATCACCGCGCGCTATGATGCTGTCGACTTCTTCCTCGCCAATGATCATTTGCGCGAAACGATCCGTAAGGCGCTGAAAGCCGCCCCGGATTTGGAGCGCGCCCGTGCCCGTATCCGTCTTGGTCGCGGAGGTCCGCGCGATCTCGCTGCCATCGCAAATGCGCTCAAAGCCGGTGAAACTGCCGTCGCTGAAATCACCAAGGCGGCAACAAACCCGCCGCCCTTGATCGAAGCCGCGCTACATGACCTGACCCTCTCCAATGCGCCTGATCTCGCAAGCCTGACCCACGATCTTGGCCGTGCGCTGCAAGACGATCTCCCCACGCTCCCGCGTGATGGAAACTTCATCGCCATGGGCTGGGACGAAGCCCTTGATGAGGCCCGCACGCTGCGCTCTGACAGCCGCAAGATTATCGCGGAACTCCAAGCCC
The DNA here is from genome assembly GCA_038630445.1 of Pseudomonadota bacterium. Lineage (GTDB taxonomy): Bacteria > Pseudomonadota > Alphaproteobacteria > Caulobacterales > Hyphomonadaceae > Henriciella. Next base: position 27,024 of record JBCBCO010000009.1, read on the forward strand.
GCTACGCCAAGCAGACCGACATCACCGCGCTCAAAATCAAGTTCAACAATGTCCTCGGCTATTTCATCGACGTCCCTGCCCGATACGGCGATCCGATGATGACGGCGCCGTTGAATGAGACCTTCATCCACCGGCAGACGCTCGCCTCAAATGTCCGGTTCTCCACGGCAGAACTCTCAGAACTTGCCGGAAAAATCTCACGCGCGGAGGACATCGCCAAAGGCCGGGAGCTCGCCATCTTCGACACGTTCTGTCACCGCGTCGAACAGGTCAGCGCCCCTTTAAGTGCCGCCGCCAATGCCCTCGCCACACTCGACGTCGCCGCCGCCAGCGCCGAATGGGCAAGCGAGATCAATGCGATACGTCCGACCCTGTCGCCCGATCCGATCTTCGAAGCCGACGGCCTGCGCCACCCGGTCGTTGAGGCCTCGCTGAAAAAGCAAGGCGAAGGCTTCACCGCCAACGCACTCACTCTGGATGCCAGCGGCGAGACCAGCCCCCGCCTAGCCCTCGTCACGGGCCCCAATATGGCGGGCAAGTCGACCTATCTCCGCCAAGCCTGCCTCGCGGTGATCCTCGCCCAAGCCGGTCTCTACGTTCCCGCGCGCAGCCTGAAGCTCGGTCTCGCGGACCGCATCTTTTCGCGCGTTGGCGCGAGCGACGATCTCTCTCGCGGCCGCTCCACCTTCATGGTCGAAATGGTCGAAACCGCGGCCATCCTGACGCAGGCCACGCCCAACAGTTTCGTCATCCTGGATGAGGTCGGGCGCGGCACCAGCACCTATGACGGCCTCGCTATTGCGTGGGCGGCCGTCGAGCACCTTCACAATACCAATAAGTGCCGCGCGCTCTTCGCCACACACTATCACGAACTCACGATACTCGCCGAAGACTTGCCCGCCGCGGCCAATCTCTCCCTGCGCGCTAAAGAGTGGAAAGATGAGCTGATCTTCCTCCACGATGTTCAGCCCGGCCCTGCCGACAAATCCTACGGCGTTCAGGTCGCGCGCCTCGCTGGCCTGCCAGCAAAGGCCGTACGCCGCGCAGGCCAGATCCTGAAAAAACTCGAAGCCGGACCGGAAGCCGTCGAAGCCCTCCCGCTCTTCGCCATGGCCGACGATCCGGAACCGGACATTGCCACGCCTGACCACCCAGCGCTCGACCTACTCGATACAATCGACCCTGACACGCTCACGCCGAGAGAGGCACTGGATTTGATTTATCGGCTGAAGGGATCGTGATAAGCTAAGTTTGCCAAAAAACATCAGAATCGTATGTTCACCTTCATTGATGAGGATATCGAGACGTGTTCCGTTTTCTCCAATAAAATTATAGGCATCGCTGTTCGGATGCAGATCATATGTCTCGCGCATAGACACAAATTCACAAACGCCATTCTGTTCGTAAGCACCGCTGGTTCTCTTTTGTCCTGTGGAGCGAACCTGACTAGCCAATCTAGAAAACGCGACTTCTTCGATTTTTGCGACAAAACAAATATCAAACCCGCTCTGAGGCCCGAAATCCGCTCCCTTTGCATGCAATACTTGGAGCTTATCCGTCTCAACAATTAGAGAGAATTCGCCCAAGTATTTTTCGAGCTTCTGATTATTTGGTTCGAATGAGCACCCGACTAGCGATAGTAATGCAAAAATTAGTATCAAACCGCGCATGCTAACAGGTTAAATGAAATGCCAATCTGAGCAACCACGCTATCGACGCCCCGAAAAATTCCGTCTACTCACCGCTCTAGAGATTTACCGGAGAAGACCCCATGGCCTACGACACCCTCCTGACCGAAACCGACGGCGCGGTCGCACTGATCACGCTGAACCGTCCCGATGCGCTCAACGCTTTCAACAATCAGCTGATGGATGACCTGACCCACGCGCTTGATACGTTTGACGGCGATCCCGACATTGGCTGTATCGTCCTCACAGGCTCAATAAAAGCCTTTGCAGCCGGCGCTGATATCAAAGAGATGCGTGAGCAATCCTACATGGAGGCCTACTACAACGACTTCATCACCAGGAATTGGGAACGTGCCGCGCGCATGCGCAAGCCTCTCATCGCGGCGGTCAACGGCTACGCGCTCGGCGGTGGATGCGAACTGGCCATGATGTGTGACTTCATCCTCGCAGGCGACAAAGCCAAGTTCGGCCAGCCTGAGATCACCATCGGTGTCTCCCCCGGTGCTGGGGGCACACAGCGCCTGACGCGCTTTGCCGGCAAATCAAAATCCATGGAGATGTGCCTGACAGGACGCATGATGGACGCCGAAGAGGCAGAGCGCTGTGGGCTCGTCTCGCGTATTGTCCCGGCGGATGACTTGGTTGAAGAGGCCAAAGCCGTGGCCAAGAAGATTGCGTCAATGCCCCGCGCGGCGGCTATGCTGACAAAAGAAATGATCAACGCGGCGTATGAAACGCCGCTCAGCCACGGCGTCATGTTTGAGCGTCGCCTGTTCCACTCGCTGTTTGCAACAGAAGACCAGTCCGAGGGTATGGCGGCCTTCGTTGAGAAGCGCGCACCTGCGTTTAAGAATAAGTAGGTTTTTCTGTTGTCATGATCCACCCGCTCCTCATCCTGAGCGAAGTCGAAGGGCCAACCACCCCATGGTGCCCGGAGGCTGGGGTGGTTGGGAGGGGGAGAGGGCGGATCATGACATAGAAAAGAGTGGGAGCGGGTGGACCATGACAAACAAACTAAATAAACCTCAGATTCACCTGCCCGCTGCGCTTGACGCTGATGCCCTGTTTCGATAGCTAACGCGCTTTCCGCCAGATAAGGCGACAAAGGAGTTTTTGATGGCGAATACGAAATCAGCCAAAAAGATGGTTCGCAAAATTGCGACCCGCACCGCAACCAACACTGCGCGCCGGTCGCGCATCCGCACTTATATCCGCAAGGTCGAAGAAGCGATTGCTTCCGGCGATAAAACAGCGGCGGCTGAAGCGCTGAAAACAGCACAACCTGAAATCATGCGCGGCGTGACCAAGGGCGTTGCGCACAAGAATACGGCCTCGCGGAAAATCTCCCGTTTGAGCGCTCGCGTAAAGGCGATGGCCTAACCCTACGTCATTCATTTCACAGTACTTTTTTGATCCGTATACTGTCGGAAACGCTCTGATTGTACTTGGTGAAAAAATGCACGCATAGCGAGTTTTAAGCCTCTGAGTGCCTCTTTTCAGTGTGCAATTCACATAACTTATACACAGTTTAGAAGAATATTCTTGCTTGACAGAACATTGTGTAAACCCCCGTCATTATTGCAGATCGGGGCCGTATGAATTTTTTTCATTTCGCTTTCTCACTGATTTTCATGACCTTTTTTTGACAGGCTGGGATGTCAACCGGGCAAGCGTACAAAAAACTAAAATAATCCATCTTGCTCTCCAAAGGCTGCGGAGCATATAAGAGTTAACCAACGAAATTGATCTCTCGACGGAGTGTTTTGTGTGCCGGGTCTTTTCCCCGGAACGAGGATCGTGTGCCTTCGTTGGGGCTGGGCAAGACGTGAATAATAAAGAAAAAAGGAAGAGGGAAAGATGGGTATTTCTGAGGGCGGTGAGGATAACTTGGGCAATGCAGAACGCAGCCTTACCGATATCGGGGCAGGCGCGATTTGGGGCCGCGTTAAATCTGATTTGCAGACCACGCTAAAGACTGAAGATTATGCGAAATGGATCGCGCCGCTTCGCTTTGCGGCTGAAATCCATGGCGCCATGACCATTGCTGCCAAAGACCGCTTCACACTTGACCGCGCGAGCACGGATTACGGACGCCTGATACAGAAGACGTGGGCGGCGTTCGATCCCCGCGACCGGCGGGTAAAGCTAGAATTGTGGAGCCGACTGCCTTCCGATGTCCGCGCGGTCTTAAATGATCCTTGGTCGCAGACTGAAGAGGCATCATCTCCGGCCCCGACAGAAGCAATCACCGACAGCGCATTCGACGCCGACTTTGACGACGGCGATCACATGACGTTTGACACATTTGTCACCGGGCCATCGAATGAAAACGCCGCCCAGTTTGCCCAGCGCATCGCCCAAGGCGCCCCTGTGCCCGGCGGCGTCATTCTGTTTTACGGCCCGCCCGGATCCGGCAAGACGCATCTCTTGAAAGCCTGTGCAGCGCGCATCGCTCGCGGGCCAAAGCCGAAAACCGTCGCCTACATTACCGCCGAAGAGTTCCTGACACGGTTCGTCGATGGGGCCCGTGCCGGCGACACCAGCGATCTGCAAGGGTTCGTGCGCAGCAATGACATTCTGATGATCGAAGACCTGCACTGGATGGTCGGCAAGGCGAAGACCCAAACTGCCTTCTTCGGTGCGCTGCGGGCTGTGACCAATGCCGGTGGCCGCGTGATCGTCACGGGCAATGTTGCGCCGGGAGATGCGGTCGGACTAAGCGATGAAATCATCAATGAGCTTCGCGGCTCAACGGCAGTAGAGATCACTCAACCGACACTCGATATGCGCCGCGATATTGTCCGCGTGCATGCCGGTCTCATGTCGCGTACCTCGCCGGGCTTCGACTTGACTGACGAGCAGGTTGAGCGCATCGCGGTGGCTGTGCCCCAAGGCGGGCGTGAAATTACGGGTGTTCTGAACACGCTCCTGATCGAGAGTGGTATGGGCATCCGCGAAGTCGACTCGATCATGCTGGAGCGTGTCATTCGCCGCATCGCCGGTGAGCCGCGCCAGCCAACGCTGGATGATATCAAACGCTCCTGCATGGAAGCGTTCAGCGTCTCAAAGAGCGATATTGAGGGCCGCTCCAAGCGCCGCACGGTCGTTGTCCCTCGCCAGATCGGCATGTTCCTGTCGCGGGAAATGACCGACAAATCCTTCCCGCAAATCGTAATGGCCTACAAGAAGAAGGACCATACGACGGCCTTGCACGCCTATGAAAAGATCGGAAAACTTCTGACGGGCGGCGATCGGGATATGGCAGCCGATGTTGAGAAAGTCCGCGCGGTCCTGCACGAGCGGCTCTCACGGCCCGCCCCCAAGCCATAGCCGGTGAAAGCGCGGGATCAAAACATCCCGCTAAAGGCTTGCAATTTGTGCTGAAATAACGATGTTTGCGGCCCGCTTCCAAATAAGGAGCGGGTCGATTCGCCAAGAGAGGCCAGTGAGAGCCTTGAAGACGAAAAACAGGTGCCGGGGACCCGGACAGAAGGGATGATGAGATGAAATTGACGATTGAACGCGGCGCGCTCCTGAATGCGCTTTCCCATGTCCAGAATGTGGTCGAGCGCCGCAATACGATCCCGATCCTGTCCAATATCCTGATGCAGGCCGAAAATGGCCAGGTCCGCTTCACCGCAACCGATCTCGACATCGAGGCCGTTGATACAGCTGACGCCAAGATCGATAGTGATGGTGCGGTCACAGCCCCTGCCGGAACGCTATTCGACGTCGTGCGTAAACTCCCTGCGGGCGCAGACGTTGAGCTCGAACTGAACCCCGAAAACCGCCAGCTAGCCATCCGGTCAGGCCGCTCAAAATTCGCCCTGCCGACCCTTCCGGCCAGCGATTTTCAGACCATGACCGCCGATGACGATGCCACAACGTTTGAAATCGAAGCTGCTGACCTGCGCCGCCTGATCGACAAGACCCGCTTCGCCATCTCGACCGAGGAAACCCGCTATTACCTCAATGGCGTCTATCTCCACGCGGCAGAAACCGACAAAGGCCAGAAGCTCCGCGCGGTCGCGACAGACGGCCACCGCCTCGCGCTGTCAGAAGTCGATGCCCCAGAAGGAGCCACTGCACTCGAAGGCGTCATCGTGCCGCGTAAAGCCGTCGGCGAAGCTCGCCGACTGATTGACAGCGTCGATAGCGATGTGACCGTCTCTGTCTCAGAAACCAAAATTCAGTTCAAAGCCGGGGCCGCTCAGCTTACGTCGAAACTGATCGACGGCTCCTTCCCCGATTATGCCCGCGTCATCCCGAAGAGCAATGCCAAGGCGCTGATCATCGATAATAAGCAGTTTGAAGCCGCCGTTGACCGCGTCGCAACCGTCTCGGCGGAACGCTCCCGCTCCGTCAAAATGTCGCTTTCAGAGGGCAAACTCACCCTCGCGGTCAACAGCGCCGAAACCGGCCAGGGTCACGAAGAGATCGAGTGCGACTATCAGGAAACTGAAATGGATATCGGCTTCAACGCCAAATACCTGCTCGATGTCACGGCTCAGATCGAGGCCGAAGACGCCCGCTTCCTCTTTAACGATCCGGCCAGCCCAGCGCTTGTCCTCGATCCCGGCGACGAAAGCGCCCAATACGTCCTGATGCCGCTGCGGGTGTAGTGACAGCCCTCACCCGTCTCCGCCTGACTGACTTCCGCAGCCATGCGAGCCTCGACCTGACCCTCGATGCACGCCCGGTCTGCCTTTACGGCGCAAACGGGGCAGGCAAGACCAATATCCTCGAAGCCATCTCCCAAATCGGCCCCGGTCGCGGTCTGCGCGCCGCATCCCTGCCGGATATGACCCGTCACGATGCGCCGAAGGGCTGGACTGTCTCGGCCACACTCGATGACGAGCAAAAACTCGGCGTCGGGCTGGAACCAACCCAGACAGGCCACAAGCGCACCATTCGCCTCGACGGCGCACCCGCGACCGTCACAGACCTCGCCGACCTCATCCGTATCGTCTGGCTCATCCCGGACATGGACAGCGTGTTTCGCGGCGGGGCAAGCGACCGCCGTCGCTTCTTTGATCGCCAAGTCATGGCCCATATTCCTGGCCACGGCAGCGCCGCCAGCCGCTATGAAAAAGCCATGCGAGAGCGCAATGCTTTGCTGGAGCGCGGTCGCGTGGACCCGGCTTGGGCCGATGCCATCGAAGGCCGCATGGCCGAGTCTGGTGCCCTCATGGCCACCAATCGCGCGCGCGTCCTGACCCTCTTACAAGCCGCCGTCGATGCCCGCCCTGAAGGCCATTTTCCAAAAGGCGACCTCGCCCTTACTGGCCCCGCCGAACAGGCCGCCGCCGACGGCGCAGGCATGATGGACATCGCTGACCTCATCGCCGAAGACCTCGCCAAAGGCCGCTATCGTGACCAAGCCGCGGGTCGCACGCTATCCGGCCCGCACCGCACAGACCTCACCGTCATCCACCGCCCGACGGGCGCGCCTGCTGGTGAAGCCTCTACGGGCCAGCAAAAAGCACTCCTTATCGGCCTCATCCTCGCCAGCGCGCGCGCGCTGTCCGATGACGGAAACGGCCCAAGCCCGCTCATCCTGCTCGATGAAGCCGCGGCACACCTCGACCGAGACCGCCGCGCCGCCCTGTTTGAAGAACTCCTCTCCATCGGCGGCCAAGCCTGGCTGACGGGGACAGAAGAATACCTGTTCGAAGCCTTCGGAGATAAAGCGCAGCGGGTTGAGGTCACGGCCTGATCCCCCTCCAACTCCCCCTTTCCAAGGGGGAGAGTTTTCTCTCTGAAAGCAAAGGTGGAGCTGAACAACTCCCTCCCCTGCAAGGGGAGGGTTGGGGAGGGGTCATGGCTGTGAAGGCAACTCCCCAAACCACTCCACCAACCACGGATTAACGTCCGTATGCCGCTGATAGTTCAGCCCGTGCCCTGCATCGTCTAGCACGCGCACATCCGCCTCCGGGATTAATGCCTGCAACCGCTCCGCGCTCGACACCAGCACCGTAGGATCATCGTGCCCATACACGGCCATAACCGGCACGTCACTCGCGGATAGTCGCTCAAACGTGTCCTCGCGTCCTGTCATCGGGAAGTGCCGCAGTGTGGACAGCAGCGCCTCCAGATAGCCACGATACCCCATCTGAACCGTCACATCCCCCGCGAGCCTATTCTCCGGCGCAAGAGCGCTTTCATCATATTGCGGATCGCCCAGCAGAACGCTTTGACCAAACACCCGCCAAATCCAGTCGCCGAGGATCGGCGACCCCACCAAACTGGCGCGCAAGCCATCCGCGCCCGCCGTGTCCAAGCCAGCCGGTACGAACAGAAACACTTTGCTGACTTTATCAGGATAGCGCGCCGCAAATTCCGACACGATTGGCCCACCCATGGAGAGGCCAACCAGACCAACAGGTTCCTCGATTTGCAAGGACCGCAGCAGGTCCAACAATTCGCGGTCATAGAACTCGACATCATATTTCAGCTTCGGTCGATCCGACCATCCCCGCCCAAAATGGTCATAGCGCAGCACCCGGAAACCCGCCTCAGCCAGCGCCTCAACATTCTGCTCAAAAATGAAATTCGGCGTCGAAAAGCCATGGCTCATCACGATAATCGGTCCATTCTCCGGCCCGTCCCAGCGATAGTGAACCTGTCCCGCGCCCAACAGTGCAAACTGTCCCGGTGCCAGCGCTTGTGCCTCTAAATCAAGCGGCTTTTTCGAGGCGCCAGCCCACAAGTAGGCGCCAATCATAAGCGCCAAAACGACTGCGATAAATCCTATGAACCACTTCATGATACCCTCTCCGAAACCCGTATTTTAGAATGAGTATTACAGGTTTTTTCAGTCAGCGTAAAAAAACCTGTAATACACTGATTTTATGTGACTAATTATGCTTCCAAAACGGCTCTACGATTTCCCTTTCCGTACAAAATCCGGTATAAAATCAAAGCAATAAAACGAATCAAAGATTGGCAGGCTTATCAATGTCTGAAGCAGCGGAAAATCAACCGGAATATGGCGCTGATAGTATCAAGGTCCTCAAGGGCCTTGAGGCGGTTCGCAAGCGCCCTGGCATGTACATTGGCGACACCGATGACGGCTCCGGTCTGCACCACATGATCTATGAAGTCGTGGACAATGCGATTGACGAGGCGCTCGCCGGACACGCTGATGAGGTTACGGTCACGCTCCACCCCGATGGTAGTGCGGAAATCACCGATAATGGCCGCGGCATCCCCGTCGGTCAGCATGCCACAGAGGGTCGCTCCGCGGCTGAAGTCATCATGACTGAGCTGCACGCGGGCGGAAAGTTTGACAGCAATTCCTACAAAGTCTCCGGCGGCTTGCACGGCGTCGGCGTCTCCGTCGTCAACGCGCTCTCCGATTGGCTCGACCTCACCATCCACCGTGACGGCAGCGAGCACACTGTTCGCTTCGTCGAAGGCGGGCGTACCGAAGCCCCGCTTAGAGTCATCGGCACCAGCCCCACCAAAGCCGACGGCCAGCCTTATACCGGCACCGCTGTGCGCTTCATGGTCTCCGCCGCGACCTTCACCATGACCGAATACAACCGCAAAACGCTGGAGCACCGCTTGCGCGAGCTTGCCTTTCTGAACTCCGGTGTCCGCATTGTCTTCCGCGATCTGCGCGAAGCCGAACCATACGAAACCGTGCTCGAATATGCCGGCGGCGTCGCCGCCTTCGTGCAGCACCTGAACCAGACCAAGCAGGCGCTGATCCCCGAAACCATTTTCGTCACCGGTGAGAAAGAGGGTATCACTGTCGAGGCTGCGATGGAGTGGACCGATGCCTATCACGAAAACGTCCTCTGCTTCACCAACAATATCCCGCAGCGCGATGGCGGCACGCATTTGGCGGGCTTCCGCGGCGCGCTGACCCGGATCATCAACAAATATGCAGCTGAGACCGGCGTCGCGAAAAAGGAAAAAGTCGACATTACCGGCGATGATGCCCGCGAGGGCCTAACCTGCGTCCTGTCGGTCAAAGTCCCGGACCCGAAATTCAGCTCCCAGACCAAAGACAAGCTCGTCTCCTCTGAGGTCCGCCCTGTGGTCGAGTCCCTGATCAATGAAAAACTCGCCGAATGGTTCGAGGAACACCCCAAAGAAGCCATGACGGTGATGACCAAAATCGTCGAGGCCGCCGCCGCCCGTGAGGCCGCCCGAAAGGCGCGCGAACTGACCCGTCGCAAGACCGCGCTCGACATCACCTCGCTGCCGGGCAAGCTCGCCGATTGTCAGGAAAAAGACCCGTCCAAGTCCGAAATCTTCATCGTGGAGGGCGACTCCGCGGGCGGTTCCGCCAAACAGGGCCGCGACCGGTCTAACCAAGCCATTCTGCCCCTGCGCGGAAAAATCCTGAACGTCGAGCGCGCCCGCTTCGACAAAATGCTC